>CAJWWL010000015.1 GCA_913048125.1 uncultured Opitutia bacterium
TTTTGTGGGAAATGCGCTTACCGTCTTCGTAGGTAGTCTCTTTGTCTTTAGTCCCATCTGAGTTGAATTCAATTCGCTTTCCATGAAGACGTCCGTTTACGTAGGGAATCTCTCTACCAATGCTGCCACTACTCAAATATTCGATTTTTGTCCCATGCATCTTGCCATCAACGAAGGGTGTTTCAGAAGCCTTTGATCCGTCACCGTGAAAGGTAAGTGCAGTTCCCGTGAAAGGCTCTTTTTTACCTAAGATCCTGGCTTTCCCGTTTGCGAATTCCAAGTTGTCCCAGGGCATTTTGTTTAGATCATACTCAGTCGTTGAATTTTTAGATTCTTCCTTACCCACAGATAGTCCGATTTTTGCTTTACCGTCTGGGGTATCAATCTCTACCTCTATTTCTTTCTTGCCGCAACCCAAGAAAATGAGGTGAGCTGCGCTTATTAGGATTACAGTTTTTTTCTTCATTCCCAAACTTAACAGGCATCTGGGTATTCTGGCGAGTTATAGTTTTTCAGCAAATCTACAGCAATAATCCTGAGCTATTAGTCTTCATATTTAGTTCAAAAGGGTTCATCAAATAGAGCCCTCAAGTAGAACCGGTCCTTGAAGGTTGTTTGTTGTCTAGGTTGCCTGATACAGTATTCTTCTTTTCATGAAAACCTCTATTCAATTATTACTCGTCATTAGCCTTTGCCATTGTCTGCTGATTGGCCAACCCGCATCCCCAAAAAAGAAGACACCCCCCAAATTACCTGATGGTGTGGAGGTCCTCGAAAACATTGAATATGCAAAACCTAGTGGAATTTCCTTAAAGCTGGATCTTTATCGGCCAAAAGTTGCGGACCTACCCACTCCAGTTGTTATATTTGTCCATGGAGGTGGATGGAAGAATGGAAACAAAGAGCGAGGCCGTCGCGGTGCATGGCTGATCCCCCATGGTTTCGCAGTTGCTTCCATTAACTATCGCCTAACCAACCAAGGGAAGTGGCCCGACCAGATCAATGATTGCTATGCAGCAGTGCGTTGGGTCCGTGAGAATGCCAAGAAGTACAATCTCGACAGCGATCACATTGGTTGCTGGGGAACTTCTGCAGGTGGTCACCTTGCGGCATTAATGGGAACGCGTCCCTATCCCGGAGATGAGCAAATTTCGAGTCGCGTTCAGGCAGTTATGGACTGGTATGGTCCATCTGAACTTTTGACGATGCCGCCGAACGTGGTCGGTAACGGGCGTACTGTGGCGGATGTGGCTAAGTCAAACGGCGCCTTGCTTTTGGGCTCTACTGTGCGTGATGTGCCCAATCTAGCCAAGGATGCCAGTGCCTTGGACAATGTTAGTAAGGATGATGCTCCTTTTCTAATTATGCATGGCACTGCCGACAAAGGAGTACCTATCATCCAGAGTCAGAAGCTTCACGCCAAGTTGAAGGCCCATGGAGTCGAGTCCACGCTCATAGAGCATGAAGGAGGAGGTCATGGGGGACCACAATTTATATCCAAAGAGTCCAATCAGACGGTTTTAGATTTCTTCAGCAAGCACTTGAACCCTAAGCCTTGAGCTTGGATCGTCCAACAAGCGGTCAAGAGCTTGTATTGTGGAATCAGTAATCTCCCCAGCTTCACAAATTTCATCAGTAGCTAAGAAGGGCAACTACTGACAGATTGGTAACTGGACAATCCCCTCGACAATTTCTCACGTATTAGATTTTATTTATCCCCTTTTTTTATCTCATGGAACTGACTATAGACTCCCGTTTTCCAGGCATAGATGACTTACGCAATCGTGCCCGCCAGAGAATTCCTGGATTTGCTTTCGAGTATCTCGATGGCGGTTGCAATGAGGATGTAAATTTAATCCGCAATACTGCAGATATTCGCGAAATTGAGCTGATACCCCAATATCTTACCAAGCATACTGGATCGGAGATGAAAACCGAACTATTCGGTCATACATACGACGCTCCATTTGGCATATGCCCCATTGGTTTACAGGGGCTGATGTGGCCAGGCGCACCTGACATCCTCGCCAAGGCTGCTCACCAGCACAACATCCCATTTATTCTTAGCACGGTTTCGACGTCTAGCATTGAGACGATTGCGGAGATTACCGAAGGGCACTTTTGGTTTCAACTCTATCATCCAACTGAGGACCGGGTGCGCGACGATATTATTCAGCGCGCTGAAAAAGCTGGCTGTGAGGCTTTGGTCATTCTCTGTGATGTACCCACTTTCGGATACCGTCCGAGGGATATCCGTAACGGTTTGGCGATGCCGCCAAAAATGACCCTCAAGAATATCCTTCAAATTATGACCCGTCCTGAATGGGCTTTGCGCACGCTTTTCAAGGGACAGCCAACTTTTGACACGCTAAAGCCTTATACCCCAGAAGGTCTAAATCTGAAACAACTTGGTCTGTTCATGGACAAAACTTTCTCAGGTCGTCTCAATGAAGAGAAAATAAAACCGATCCGTGACATGTGGCCGCGCAAACTCGTACTCAAAGGCGTAGCAAGCGAGGGAGATGCACAAAGAGCTATTGATCTGGGACTGGACGGTATCATCGTCTCCAATCATGGTGGTCGCCAGTTGGATGCAGGTCAGTCGGCCATCAAGCCCCTTGCTAGTATTGCCGAAAAGTATGGTGACAAAATCAAGGTGATGATGGACAGTGGTATTCGTTCTGGTCCGGACATCGCCCGCACAATGGCTACTGGTGCAGATTTTACGTTTCTAGGGCGTACCTTCATGTACGGTGTTGCTGCACTTGGCGCAAAAGGAGGCCTTCACACGATTTCTATCCTTAAGCGTCAACTTCAGCAGGTCATGGAGCAGATTTGTTGTGAGAAAGTTTCCGACTTTCCCAAACATCTTTTTCAGGATTGAAACGCATTATCTTGATTTAGCCCCTACCGCTCCTGTCTCAAAATCAAACTTTCGCTGCTTCAGTTGATGCAGGGGGGCATTTTAGCATTACACCTTACCGCTGCCCCTATTTGTTAAAGGCTTGTACTAAAGCTTAATTGAGCTAATTTCATATCCATAAATGATACACAATCTACTTCCTATGAAAAAACTCCTTCAAATTCTTATCACGTTCACCTTCTTTTTCGGAACCCTCTCCGCAGCAGAAAAACCTCTGAAGGGAATTCTTATTACGGGCGGTTGCTGCCACGATTACGCTAAGCAGAAGAATATCATCAGCGAAGGAATCAGCAAACGTGTACCTGTAAAATGGGAGATCTATTTCGAGATGAACCAGCAGAAGAGCAAAGAGTATCTCTCCAAGAAGGGCTGGGCAGATCCCTATGATTTCGTAGTTTGGAACCACTGCTTTGCTCATGAAGCTGACACCGACTTCATAGGTTCCCTTGCCGCAATCCACAAGGAAGGGAAGCCCGCACTAGCACTTCACTGTGCTATGCACTCCTACCATTGGAAGGTCGCCCAACCCAAAGATGGTGAGAAGGTATGGCCCGCTTTTCTCGGAGTGAGTTCCCGTGGTCATGGTCCTAAGCGTCAAATCAAGGTGACCAAGGTTAAGGGCAAGGAAGACCATCCAGTAATAAAAGATTTGCCAGATGGTTGGACAACTCCTGAAGGAGAGCTGTATAACGTTCAGCGTGTTTTGACAGCTGAAGTACTAGCCCATGGTGAAAATGGTGTAGCTAAAGAGCCACAAGCCTGCATCTGGGTCAATCAGTATGGTAAAGCTCGCATTTTCGGCACGACTATTGGGCATCACAACTCCACTATGTCCACCAAGGAGTACCTCGACTTGCTCGGTAACGCTGTAAAGTGGGTCAACAAACTCAAATAGCGCTCAGCAAGTTACATTCAGCGCTTCGGATTGACCCTTCAGGCTACGTGAGCATTCGATAGGGCTGGTATCTGAACTTTCAGGATCCCTCTTTCAGGTCTTACTTTTCGAAGATTTATCTGAGTATATGCTGTTAGCTTTGTAACTGCCTTACGATGTTTCTTGTGCTTGAGGATACGCTGTGCTTCAGAGGGAGTGACCCATCGGCGTAAACGCTTGTTCTTTTCAGGCCAAATTTTTAGTTCTTCTTCGACTTCCATAGGGTAGAAGTGTATGGTTCTAGCTCTACCTTTTCCAAAAACCTTACCCTGTCCCTTTAAGCTACCTAACACACCAGCTTCTTCGTAAGCTTCGAGTAAAGCCGTTCTTTTGGCACCAAGCTTTTTGACTAGGTTGCCCTTAGGTAGTGCCCAATTGTCATTGTGAGTAGTTATGAGCAACACCTCTACAAAACCATTCCTCATTCGGTAGGGGACTACTCCCCATTTCTTTTTCGCCATATTCAGTCCTCCATCATCTCAATCTTCAAGGTGCATTTATCAAGGCGATGAGACCTTCTGATGTCAAGTATAATGCGGGGTTGCCATCCACCCTTATGCCTTTATCTACCCAGCTAATGAAATATTCCAACCGCTTTGCACTTATCCTTTCGATTTGCTTACCCGGACTACTCTTTTCGAAGGATTCCCGACCCAACCTGATCTTTCTTTTTACGGACGACCAAAGCACCTACTCCTTGGGGTGTTACGGTAACAAGGACGTAAAGACTCCGCACATCGATAGCCTTGCTGCCGACGGTATGGCCTTCGACCACCACTACGATACCACAGCCATCTGTATGGCTAGCCGAGCTACCGTAATGACTGGTCTTTATGAATACCGTCATGGCTGTAACTTCGACCATGGTCCGCTATTGGAAGAGCATTGGCAAAAGTCTTACCCAATGCTTCTACGTCAGGCAGGTTATCGGACAGCTATCGCCGGGAAGGTCGGTTTTGTCGTAAAGCCAAATTCTGGAGGTAAGCCCGATTTACCCGTTGCTGATTTCGATAAGTGGGGAGGGGGACCAGGGCAGACCAATTATAAGACCATCAAAAACAAAAGCATGGTGGCATATGCAGGAAAGTATCCTCATTCATCCCGTTCCTATGGTGCATTTGGCCGAGACTTCATTTTGGAATCAGTGAAGTCTGAGAAGCCCTACTGTCTTTCAATCAGTTTTAAAGCTCCTCATAAGCCTGATGAACCCGACCCTGCCTTCAACCATGTGTATAAGGGAAAAACTTTTCAAAAACCCCGTAATTTTGGTCGGAAATACGGTGAGCACTTCTCTGCACAGAGCCGTCTGGGGCGGCAGTATGAACGGTTTGTCAGTTGGGGGTACCGCGACCGTTATGATGAAGCCATGGCCGTCTACAATCAGCTCGTCTATGGCGTTGATGTGGCTGTGGGTATGATTCGTGATGCCGTCCGTGATTCTGGTCAGGCGGACAACACGGTCATTATTTTCACTTCGGATAACGGTTTCCTATGTGGTTCACATGGTTATGGTTCAAAGGTGTTACCATACGAGGAATCCTCAAAAGTACCCCTTATTATCTACGATCCCCGCCATAAGTCTGCTGGAAAAAAACTTCGTACTCGCATGCTAACTGGCGCCATTGACATCGCGCCAACCTTACTCGACTTTGCAGGTGTACCTGCTCCACAAGGTATCGACGGGCGAAGCCTTAGGCCTTTGCTGGATAAACCCACTCAACCATTCCATGAAAATCTTACGCTGATAAATGTCTGGGGACCTGCAGGAGTTCACAGTCTCTCTGTGGTCACACAAGATCACAAGTACATCTATTGGCCTTACTCCAAGGGGGACTTAAAACCAACTGAGGAGCTATACCACATCGCTAAAGACCCTTATGAGCTCACGAATCTAGCTACTAGACCCAGTCAGGAACTCAATACTCTCCGTAATATTTACGACAAGGCTGTCAGTCACTGGCAGACTCACTCTGTGAATTACCACAACTACAAGCTATTTGGTAAGACCTTTTCGAGATAGGCTTTTTGTTTTTTTGCATTGTTTTGCCCGGGTCTTAACCGCTTTAGATCCTCTTCCAGAAGATCTTTTAGTTTTCCCAATTCCTGCTGAGCTTTCACAGTCTTTTTTGTGTCAGCTTTCCCAAAAATTGGAGTGTTAACTTTCTGGAATCCCCCTCTTTTTTTATCTAGAAATCAGAATCTTTTTTGCTTCGTTGACGAATACCCCTTTGATTGCAGTCTTGCCTGAAATGGCAGATTACCAGTTCACCAACAAATATGTTAGGGTACGCGTTCGTCGGTTTTTCGATGGACAATATAAACATGTATTCATCGGAAGGGTAATCGCAGAGACGCCTGCTTGTCTTGTACTTTTCGCTCGATCCTTCCACTTCCAGAAGGTTCTTTGTATGGATGCTGAAAAAGGAACTCTGGTTACTGAATCACATGGATTAACATCTGAAGGGGTCGCTGAGCGCGCAGTGCCTTGGGCGAGTATAGAGTTTGTCCAAATTTTGGACGAAGGTGTGGATTATGATGCCAAAGTCATCTGGTCGGACTTTGGAAATATTGTTCTGGACGACAAAAACAATACATTCATCACCGCACAACGAGATCACGGGGAGTAGGTTGTTTTTCCGGATCTCAAGCCTGTAGAAGAACTACTTTATTGTTCTGCTACTCGGCGAGTAATGAACTGCCGAAGTAGAGGTATTTCAGTTTTACCAGCAAGACCTACAAAGCGGGTCAAGTCTGTGTTTATGAGAGGTTCGATCCCGTACCAATACATCAGGGGAAGATTTGGGTCATGCACGTCTTCGGCGTTCCCAATTAGGTTTTCTGCGAGGGGCCATCGTTTTTCAGGAGAAATTCGTTGGAGAGCAGATGCAAGGTGGAGTCGTACAAGTGGTGATCTGTCTTTTTGGGCGAGTTGTTCGAACTTGCGAAGCGCTTTGCCAGACGGAGGATTTTCACAGAGAAGTTTTATTGCCCAAGCTCGGATGTTTTCTTGTGGGTGATTAAGTTGTTTTACGAGAAAAGATTCTTCGAGATCGCCGCTTAGATAAAGGGTCCAAAACGAGCGAAGTTTGATTGGCGTTTCTAGGTCGCTATGAAAAATTTCACGTAGTTTCTTATTGGCTTGAAGTAGGTCATCCCCATTGGCTGCACGTTCCTGAATGAGACGACGTGCATGCCGGGTAAACCATTCGTTTTGGTGCAGGTGGAGTTGGGCAAGGCTGAGGTTGTCAAGCTTGGCAAGGTTGCCGTTCCAAGGTTTGGGCTGACCGTAGCGGATTCGGTAGATGCGACCAGTATGTTTGCGTGTGTTGCGAGTGCTGTGGCATTCACCCGTGTCTGACCAATCAGTGACGAAGACAGATCCATCCGGGCCAGTACGGAAGTTCACGCCCATGAACCATGGATCTTTAGAAATGAGTAAGTCGCGACGGTGTTTTGCCGTGTACCCAGAGCCTTTCCTATGCAGAGTGTCGTTGTTAATTCGGCGACCATGCGTGTTGTGCAGAAATACGCTGCCACGGTAGCGCTCTGGCCAGTTATCTCCCTTGTAGATCAGAATACCACAATGGGAGTGTCCACCGCCAAGATTCAGTTCAGCCTCAGTCCCGATGCCTGCCCGGACATTACGACCACCAAGATAGTGGAGGTGGTCGGCGACGGTAGCTATACGTTGGTAGGCATAACGACTGGAGGCTCGATTGCGGTAGGGTTCGTAGTGGGCACCTTGGATAACGTGAAATAGGTGAGGATTGATGGTGTTAGGTATGAAGGCTTCGCCGTATTCATCCCAGTCGATCCCCCAAGGGTTGGTGCATCCGTCTGCATAGTTTTCCCAGATATGGCGAATTGGGTGGTAGCGCCAGACTCCACCATCAATTCGGGTTCTTTGCTCCTTCGGAGTGCCCGGTTTGCCGGGGAGCGACCAGTTGGTACGACCGTGTGTACCATATAGCCACCCATCTGGTCCCCAGGCGAAACCGTTAGCGATGTTGTGTGAGTTTGCGAAGTTTCCGAATCCGTCGAGTAGGAGTTGGGGTTCAGCGTCAGGAACATCATCTCCATTTTTGTCAGGTATAAAATAGAAAAATGGGGGAGACATCACCCATACTCCACCAAAGCCAACCTCTAGACCGCTGACATAGTTAAGTTTTTCATAGAAGACGGTCCGCTTTTCATGCAGTCCGTCACCATCTTTGTCCTCGAAGATAAGGATGCGGTCGTTAGCAGCTTTATTCGTGTGCTTGGGGTAGCTTTGGTTTTCGGCGACCCATAGTCGTCCACGGTCGTCGATACATAGAGCTACGGGTTGTCGCACATCTGGCTCACTTGCCACTAGGTCAACAGTGAAGCCAGGTGGCACTTGCATGGTGACGGCGGCTTGTTTCCCTGCGAAAGGCTTCTCGGCTAAATTTGCCGCAGATACACCCTGGATTGAAGCATGAAATATCCCTGCTTGTAAGACTATGATTAAGGGCAGGGGAGCGCGCATTGCCAGTAGTCGAGTCAATAACTGGAATGTGTTCAAGGCCAAGTTTACAGTAATGAGTGAAAAAAGTCTCGTCATCTTTGCCATCCTTCTCTTACTACCTGACCCCCTATTTTTTTTAACGAGATTCTAACTATGCAGCAAGGTGTCGTATTAATGGTCGTTGGCATGGGAGTAGTTTTCTGCTTCCTCGTCCTACTCGTGTTCGCGGTCAAGGTGATGGGAGCAGTACTCCGAAATGTTGCTACTGCTGAGCCTGCACCGTCTGCAGCACCGCAACCTGTCGTTGCGCAGGATGACTCAGCAATTGTTGCTGTTGCTGCAGCAAAGCGATTCCGTCAGGGCTGAGTTTTTCCTATTTCTCAACCTGAATTTCTAATTTATTAAAACCTAGGACTTATCCATGGCAAAAAAGATCGAAGTAATGATCACGGCCTTCCGTGACGGTTTTCAAAGCGCCTATGGCGCACGCGTGCTAACACCGGATTTTATGCCGGCGGTTGCGGCAGCTCGAGATGCGGGCATCCGCCACTTTGAGGCTGGTGGAGGTGCTCGCTTTCAGAGTCTCTTTTTCTACTGCAATGAGAGTGCATTCGACATGATGGACACATTTCGCGAGACAGCCGGGCCGGACGCCGACCTGCAAACTCTCGCCCGTGGCATCAATGTTGTCGCCCTAGACTCACAGCCGCGCGATATCATCGACCTGCATGCCAAGATGTTCAAGAAACATGGTATTTCGACCATACGGAACTTCGATGCGCTCAACGATGTCAACAATCTCATCGATTCCGGGCGCTCCATTACCGATCACGGTTTACGCCATGAGGTCTGTGTCACACTGATGGCCCTTCCTCCAGGCTGTTCCGGCGCCCACGATCCTGCCTTTTACGCCAAGACACTTGATGGCATCCTTGACGCTGAGATTCCATTTGACGCCGTTTGCTTCAAAGACGCCAGTGGTACCGCTTACCCTACTACAATATTCGAGACAATCAAAGCAGCGAGAAAGCGTTTGCCTGAAGGGACACGCATTTCCTTTCATACCCATGACACTGCAGGTACTGGAGTTATCTGCTATCAAGCTGCTATCGAAGCTGGAGCCGACCAAATTGACCTTTCCCTTGCACCTTGTTCTGGGGGTACTTGTCAGCCAGACGTGGCTAGCATGTGGCATGCCCTTCGTGGTTCTGAATGGGAACTTGACCTCGACGTAGATAAGGTGATGGAGGCAGAAGAAGTATTTAAGGACTGTATGTCAGACTACTTTATGCCACCCGAGGCAAAGGCTGTCGAACCGCTGATCCCTTGGAGCCCGATGCCTGGTGGTGCCCTCACTGCGAATACCCAGATGATGCGCGACAACAACATCATGGACAAATACCCTGAAGTCATCTCAGCGATGGGTGAAGTCGTTCGCGTTGGTGGGTTTGGGACCTCGGTCACGCCTGTAAGTCAGTTTTACTTCCAGCAAGCCTTCAACAACGTTATGTTTGGCAAGTGGGAGAAGTTCGCCGAAGGGTATGGTAAAATGGTATTGGGCTATTTCGGAAAGACTCCAGTACCACCTGACCCCGAAGTTGTTCGCCTCGCCTCCGAGAAGATGGAACTTCCTGTTTGCGAAGAGAACCCGCTTGATCTAAACGAACGCGACCCCAAAAAAGGAGTTGCTCCAGCTAAAGCAAAACTGGAAGAGAACGGATTAGAAACCTCTGAGGAAAATATTTTCATTGCTGCATCTTGCGGCGACAAAGGCATCGCCTTCCTTAAAGGTGAGACGAAAGTCAACGGCGTTCGCAAAATCAGTGAAGAGCCTGCGGATGCTCCTGCCGCTGCTTCATCTGGAGGATCTACAGCAAACACCTTCAATGTAAATGTCGATGGTAAGTCTCATACAGTCACCTTTGACGGCGACCGTGCCACGCTGAACGGCAAAACATATGATGTATCTGTCTCAGAAGGTGGAACTGCACCGGCTTCCAGTGCACCTGCACCAAGTGGACAGGGGACTGATCTTACAGCACCTATGCCAGGTGCGGTTATTCGCATCGTAAAGAACCCTGGCGAATCAGTTGCTGAAGGTGAACCAGTCATCATTCTCGAGGCCATGAAGATGGAAATGGAAGTAAAGTCACCCGTGGCCGGCACTGTTCAAGCCGTAAACGTTAGCCAGGGCGATCAAGTCACTGCCAATCAGAGCCTTGCCACCATCGCGTAATGAAGTCCATCCGACACATGTTCATGCCCTTGGCGGCAGTTTTTCTTCTTTGCTCGTCGGTCATTTTGCATGCCGAGGACGATTCTGAGGCTCTAGTTTCCAAAGAATCTGTTGATGCCGAAGAAGAAGCGCAAACTACAATCAAAGAGAGCCTCCTCAAACTTTGGAAGAGCACTGGTATATATGGCTTCCTAAACGGAGAGCCGATCCAGCACGCCGAACCCAAGGAAGAAAAGCCTGAGAAAAAGGAAACTGCCGATAAAAGAAGCGGCTCTGGAATGCTCATAATGATCGGGATTGGGCTGCTCCTAATTTATTTGGGCATCTCCAAAGGCTTTGAGCCCCTACTACTCATCCCGATAGGTTTTGGGTGTGTATTGGCCAATGTTCCCTACGCAGGAGTTGTACATGGTGCAGAATTTCCCTTTCTTGCCCTGATTTTTGATGTTGGCATCCAGACGGGAATCTTCCCACTCCTTATCTTCATGGGGGTTGGTGCAATGACTGACTTTGGACCGCTCATCGCTAACCCAAAGACCGCACTTTTAGGTGCCGCGGCCCAGTTCGGTATCTTTGCGACAGTGCTTGGTGCTATTTGGCTCTCCAAGAATGTAGAGGCTATCAATTACTCTATTCAGGATGCTGGAGCTATCGGGATAATTGGGGGCGCAGACGGTCCAACCGCCATCTTCCTCGCTGGAAAGCTCGCTCCCGACTTGCTTGGAGCTATTGCCGTGGCAGCTTATTCCTACATGGCGCTAGTGCCTATTATTCAGCCTCCAATCATGAAATTACTCACCACCGAGGAGGAGCGTAAGATTGGAATGAAGCAACTGCGTCATGTCTCCAAGGCTGAAAAGATCGTCTTTCCTGTAATGGTTTTAGTTCTTTGTGGATTGCTCCTTCCGTCTGCTACCCCACTGGTTGGCATGCTCATGTTAGGTAATCTTTTTCGCGAATGCGGTGTCGTGGAACGTCTTTCCAAGACTGCTGCCAACGAACTAATTAATATCGTGACTATCCTTCTAGGTCTCGGTGTAGGATCAAAACTAGCCGCTGAGAAGTTTCTTCAGCCAGAAACTTTAGGTATCATAGCTCTTGGATTAGTGGCTTTTGCGATCGGTACTGCCTCAGGCTTGATTCTCGCTCGGATCATGAACGTGTTCAGTAAAGAGAAAATCAATCCTCTTATCGGCTCCGCAGGTGTTTCTGCTGTGCCAATGGCCGCCCGAGTATCGAACAAGGTTGGAATGGATGCCAACCCTCAAAATTTCCTTCTCATGCACGCAATGGGACCGAATGTAGCGGGTGTTCTGGGCTCCGCCGTTGCCGCTGGTGTGTTGCTTTCCTTGCTAGGAGGCGGTTGATTCAATTGATCTTTAATTACTTGGTAATTATCGACTTAGAATGTGAAACTTAAACTCTTTGGGACTGATGTGGACATGTTTTTGTCTACAACTTAGACACAACCATCTTGGGCACATTTTTAGACATAAACTTTGTGTCTAATAGTAGTTTTTGAGCTGTTTAGACGTGACGGGACTCGAACCCGAAATCGAGTGATTTATCCTCTAAGGTACTTGGTACTCCAAAAATGCTCTATGTAGTAGGCACCGTCAACAAGCAGGTGCTCTTGGCCGTTACTGGATTATACTCCATAAAGTGAATCTCTTTTCCTACCACTCTAACGAAGCGGAGAGTTCCCTTCTCACTTTTACTCAGGAAGGAAGCGTCTTGGCTGTCGGGTAAGTTCCTCGATGGCGCCTTTGTGTTCGGGTCAAAGACCATGATGTGCGAATCGATTCCATTTTTACGTCCATTGAAGTAGAGTTTCCCCTCCACCGCCACGAGGGCGAATGGGAAGGCCCCCTTGGCACCCGGACAGATTTCTTCCTCTAACACTGCACGCTTGGCAGGCTGTGTAAGGTCGACCGACCACAGTTCTTTGTTGCCGATATTTTTTGGGCCTTCAAAGCCACGGAAATACATTTTATCCCCGATGATGGTTAGGCAGTCAGAAAATCCCTCAGACCCATCGCCGATCACCTCAACCTTAGGTTGTGCAGCATCAGTATCGATACAGAGAATCTCATATCGCTCGGGGCCTTCATGGATTTTGAAGTAGAGCTTGGTACCATCCACCACCGGATGCTTTTGGTTGGTGTGTTTATCAAAGAAAGGAAAGCCATGAATCTTGCTAGGCTTCTCAGTATCAAGCATGTAGTAGCGGCGTTGGTAGACTTTCTTTGTTTTCTTGCCCTTTTTCACCTCTTCGGCTTCGCCTGCACTGAAGAACAACTTTTTACCCACAACCGTCAAGTGTACGGGGTCCGCAGGTACAGTGATCTTGTGCGCGGTCGCTACCGTGCTTACACTTTCGTTTTGGCTGTCAAACACATACAGTTCACGTCGTTTACCATTACTCGCAGTGAAGAACACTTGATCTCCCAAAACTGTTAATTCCTGAGGTGATGACGAGCCATCTACCACAAGATTCTTGATTAATTGAGGCTTAGTGTCCTTGCCATTCAGAGAGAAGCTATATAGCTCAGATCCCTTGCCCTGATCGGCCGCAAAGATTAAGCAATCTCTCAAGTTCACCATGGAACCGAGCGAATTAAAGTTAAAGGGTAGTGACTTCGTGCCCTTGGAAGTCAAGTCGCTCACCATTAGCTTTGCCGAGTCGCTAGATTTCAAACTGAAGTAATACGCATCTTCGATATTCACCTTGTAGGGATCAGAGATGAAACTTTGAGCATCAGGGGGATTTGCACAGATTGAAGTCACAAGGGCGAGCGTGATTGAGGATAGACTCTTGTACATGGTTAGGTAGAGCTATTAAACTACAGTAACTATTTCTACAGCATCTATTGACCCATATAGGAGCCTTAACAGAAAACAAAATTCAAACCTAAAGGATGTCGGGCACTGGTAGAAGAAAAGTTTTTATTTATTTGCGATAAAATGTGGATAGACATAAATAAAACATCAGATTATGACGTGAGATTGCGTAATCACTTCGATCAAATGGAGAATTTCTTTCTTCATGGTATTACCAGGTTTAGCTTTTAGTACTGACACAATTCGGGCAAAGGCTGGGTAGAAGATTGGTATTCGTTTTACCAAGATGGATCAGATGCCCCACAACTTGGTTATCATCCCTTCGGTAATCTATGATTAAGTGGTCGAGAAGTCTCAGTAAATGATGACCGACCCAGAGGACCTTGTGCAGAATTATTTTCCTGATTCAGTTAATCCGATCGCTCAGACACCTATGCTTTAACCAGATATCGAATAGGATTTGATTTTTAATAAACCTCTATCAATCAATCAAAAGCTGGATCGTAACTAGCGACTGACTTGAATTCGGACGAATTGCTTTTGCCCAGTGATACTGGCGCTAGCTTCAATTCGTTCGTAATCGCTATCTGCAAAACTCTTGCCATCTGGTAAGTCATCTTGAGGAACACCCTCCAATGCACCCTTTACGCTGATACCCTCAGTTTCCCACGTGCCTGAAAGGCTATTGGTTACCTGCGGTTCAAATTTAAGGTTCGCGTCAAGTGAGGTTTTCAAGCGATAGAAGGTAAGTACTAATTTTCCATCTGAAGTTTCTAATTTTGGCAGCGAGACAGTTCGATCTGCAGTTGTGGGTTTTCCTCCAAATGCATATTCGAGGAGGTTGGGAATGCCGTCGCTGTCAGGATCGGCTTCAGGTGTTTGCTGGTCCGCCTCGAGATTGGCGAGGCCAGCGCTTGTAGCCCAGAGCTCAAATTCATCTGTTATGAGTTCTTTGACGATTACGGTGCGAATGACTTGCTCAGCCTTGTTACCTTCTTGGTCTGCAACGTCATAGGTTATAACATAGGTGCCGGCCTTGGTTGTATCGACTGCCTCAATAGAACCTCCATCATCTATGAATGGCGTTAAGACTCCGTCCTTGTTATCCTCTGCAGTTGCTCCCTCATCATCATAGGTATCACCAATGTTTAGGGTTACAGTAGCTTGCCCAACAAGGGTAATGACCGGGGGTGTGATATCTTCGCGAATTACAACCCTGCGGGTTACAGTGGCTGTATTGCCTGAAGAGTCTGCCGTGGTGTAAGTAATTCTGTAATCACCTGAAGGCGGAGTAGGGTTGAATTTACCATTGCCATGATAGAGATCGGCTACCTGTTTGGCAGTGAGAGTTGTATTATAGAAACAAAGGTCGTCGAGCATGCCTTGGAGACCGTTCCCATCACGTCGACCGATATACAGTGTGTTTGGAGTGCCTGAGAATTTCGTTTGGGTGTCGTAGCTGGTAAGGACTTGCTGACCGTCCTTATAAATACAGGTAGTGCCTTTGTCGAAGGTTATGGCCCAGTGGTGCCATGAGTTGGCTTCCAGAGCATCTTGTACAGTATGGGAGTTGCGCCAGCCTCCACCCAGATTTAGGCGCAGGCGCAAGTCATTAGCAGTACCGCCGGATCCCAGTTGAAGCAGAATAGCGCCGTCGAGCCAGAGTGCATATTGGTTAGAGGTGACAGCGTCCTGATTGATGAAGAAAGTGATAGAAAGAGCTTCTTTGTCAGCAAAGAATGGGAAGTCTGGGATGTCTGCGCTAACAGCCTCAGTTGGGAACTGTAGGGCCTTGCCGAAAACGCCTTCTGTCCATGTGATGCCCTCGCCGAGGATGGCTGCAAGGGACGCGTCACCCTTAGCTTCATTGCTGCTGGTATCCTGTCCTTCATCAAAAGCATAGTGAAGTGCAGAATCAATTATAGTGTAGTCGGGTGGAAGATTGTGGGAGGTCGTAACAATGAGTTCACCCTCAAAGTTGTCACTGGCTATAGCGCCTGCATCTGTATATTCACTATCTACCGCAAGAATGACTTCGGCTTCACCACTAAGAGTGATTGTAGGGGCAATTGTATCTGCTACGATTACTTTGCGTTTAACAGTAAGAGCAGTAGCTCCTTGCTCAGTACTGTAGTCGTACGTGATTATATAGGTCCCCAGCTTTGTGGGGTCTACTGTGCCGTTGGTCTTAATTTGGTCGGCATCTAATGCATTACCGCGACGGTCTGCCACTGTCGCGCCAGCATCTGTATATTCTGTGCCTGCTTCAATTTGTATCTCTTTGTTTCCGTTGAGGGAGATAACGGGAAGAGTAAGGTCATCTTCTACAATAATGGTGCGGGTAGCGGTTGAAGTATATCCTGCGCTATCAGTAGCTGTGTAAGTGATGATGAATTCGCCAAGTGTTGAGGCATCGAAGAACTGGAGATTTGGGGAGCGTACGCGGAAGAGATCCGCGTTTTCCGGGGCGGTGTTGCGCGGAAGAGTGTAGTCGGCTGGATTGGTGGAAGTGGACTTGCGGGTGGGGTCGTAGCCGAAGCCAATTTGGTCAGCGACTGCAGGGCCAAAGCCACCTGTGCCGTTGCCAAGACGCAGTTCGAAGTCATACCATCCACCTTTGCCGAGTTGTATCGCACCTTGGGATGGGACGTTCCAAGCTGAGTTGTCGAGGACTGTCTGGCCATCAATAACGAGGTGGACGGAGTCGTCGATGTTCTCATAAAAGGTTAGATCGCCATCTTCATCGTAGATTTGCCCGGAGTAGACTATTGTAGTGTTATTGGACCATGCACCTCCGGCCCTGAGTTCAGAGTCAGTTGGGCCTATCGAGTCAACGCCTAGGTTCCCAGAGTTTGGTTTGTCTAGGGTCCGTGCACCAAGGAGTGTACCTTTAAGGAGTCCTGGAATAAAGGTGTAGGTCGGTTTTGGATTGTGGATAGTTGGAGTTATGTCGCCGTCAAGACTGTCAGTTGCGATGGCACCCAGATCTTCCCACACTGAACCAACTTGGAGGGTCACTACTGCTTCGCCATGCAGTGTAATCGTTGGGGGAGTCTTATCTACGATTTGAATGGTTCGGATGACGGGGATAGCGATCTTTCCTGCTTCGTCCGTGTAGTTGTAAGTCAGGGTAGCGGTGCCGATGGTTTGGTTGTCAAATGTCTCTGGAGTGGTAGTCGGTTTCGCGTCAGGGATGAGGTTGCCTGCACCGTCAGTGATTTTGACCCCAGGATCGATGAATTCAGTGCCAGCTTCATGTTCGTGGATCTCCGAACCGAGGATTGTGATTACGGGAGCGGCAGGGTCAGGCTTGACGACAACAGTCCGAGTTGCAGTGGCAAGGTTCCCTGCAGCGTCTTCAACGGAATAGGTGACTAAATGATGAGCAGGACTTGAGGTGTCGATGGGGGATCCATTTTGCGCGAGTGTCTGGATTTCAGTATCGGCAAGTGGCCTGTTGTAGATGCGGAGGTCGTCGACAAGACCATTGAAGTATTCGTTTTCATCCCAATTGGACCGACCGATATAGTAGTTTTGCCGGGTGATGCTTGCTGGGAATTGCCCATTGGGGTTGGTGGCTGCGAGTTGACCATCTTTATAGAGTTTGAATACGCCATCAGCGTCTACGGAAGCAGCCACGTGCATCCATTGGTCAACGACCCAAAAATTATTAGTTTCAACTCTAAGATTGTTGCCACCTTGATAGACGCTGAAGCGAGCGTTACCTTTGTCAGTTCGTGTGATATTTACAATATGGTCGTTAGGTCCATTGCCGAAACCTATGATACGCGCCCATCTACCAAGCTTTTTCCACTGAACCCAGATGGAGAGAGTCGTAGGTCCGCCGTATTCAAAGGGTGTGAGGGTTAAGTGCTGGTTGGTGCCGTCCAGTCTTAGTGCGCCACCAACCTTACCTTCTACGACCCATTCGTCTCCAGTCATGTTGATTAATGTGCCGTCGTGGCCGCTGATGGAGTCCTTGGCATTGAGGCCCTCAGTCTCGTCGAACTTGAGGTGAGTGTGGAGTCCCCGGGCGGGGGGCAGAAGACTGGAGTCAGGTGTGAGATCGCCGTCGAGTGTGTCTGTGGCGGAGACGCCGGGTTCTGTATAGGTGTCTCCAACGGTGAGTTCTAGGATTTCTGGGCCTTCAATTGTGATCACAGGTGCGGTGGTGTCGGCGACGATAATAGTGCGGAGAACTTTTTCCGCAGCCGTACCTGCTTCATCGGTGTAATTATACTCAAGGCTGTAGTTGCCAGGCGTACTGATGTCTACGGATCCTTCGCCCTTAAGGTCAGCTTCGATTACATTACCGTCCTTATCGGTGACTGTCGCTCCAGGGTCGGTGAAGGTTGTAGCTGCCTCATGCAAAACAGAGTATTCGCCTTTAAGAGAGATGAAGGGGAGCGTGGCGTCCTCGACAACAACTACGCGGCGAATTGCAGTTACAGAGTTGCCTGATAGGTCGGTGGCAGAGTAGTTGATTATGTACTCTCCAGCCTCGGAGGTGTCAACGGTTGGGGTGGCTTTGCTTGTAAACCAATAGCCATCTTGCTCCGGATGGCTAGGTTGCAGTACCATCCTGAAAGCGGGACGGTTGGCAGCTGGCTTATAGAAATTGATGCGTAAGCGGGATCCTGCAATCCTTTCTCGATGGCCTATAGCAATTCGGTACAGACCATGGCTTAGATCGAGAGGTTTATTGCCAGTAGCATAGTTTTCGTAGAGGAGTTCCGAGCCATTATCTCCAGTGGCTTCGAAGGTGCCATCCTGATCGAGGTCGAGCCATACAGAAGCGGCATCATCCTCACTTGCAACTTGAATATGGTAAATGCCATCAGCTGGTGCTCGAAGGTAGCCTGTGAATAGATTCTGGAAATGGTCGTTCACATTGATGCCGACTCCAGCTGAGCGGAACCGGCCATCATTCTCGAAGTTGATGCCCCGGTTGGCGGGGCCGGTGGTAAATACTTTTTCGCCGGCAGGTGAGTCTTGAAATAGACCGCCGTCATTCTCAAAGTTGAGGCGGTCATTGTTTATGTTGTTCTGCTTAAACCCTTTGTGAAGCAATGCATTGCGTTGTAGGATGTTGTCTGAAACTACATGGATGATGCCATCTGCTGCATCCGTGGCGGTCACGCCGGGATCTGTGAAGCTGTCACCAATCGCTAACTTTAACACTGGTTCGCCCGTCAAGGTGATGGTGGGCGGTTGTGTGTCCTGTATGAAGACCTGCCGGGTTACGGGAGTGGCTGCTTTGCCCTCTATGTCTGAGTAGGAGTAAGTCAGGACATGGCGCCCGGGGCGGGAGTTCAGTGAGATGGTTCCTTCAATAGTGACTTCTGCACCCTCGATCGGGTTGCCAGCTGCGTCAGTGATGCTGACTCCAGGATCCTCAAATTCGGTACCTGCTTCGTGGTTCAGGATCGAGGCTCCATTTAGTGTGATAATGGGTGCATCTTCTGGGGCTTCGACTATGACTGTGCGACGGGCAGAAGTAATATTACCGCTGGAATCTGTAGAGGCGTACAGCACGTGATAGGTTCCGGGGCGAGAGGTATCTACCGGGACGTTGCCGCTGTAGCCCTTGAGGTTGTATTTGGCGTTGAGATAGGTTTCAGCTGATGTTCGCTGTGCATTATCAAGAGCTACTGAGTACAAGAGGACTTCTGAGACATCACCAGTAGCAGGATTTGAGTTTTCCCAAGCCGCACCAAGTTGGAAATAACCTAGATTGCGATTTTGTACATTGTTAAGCGTAAGGTCTTCACCGTCTGCATAGAACCTTAGATTATTGGCAGCTATACCCACCGCTGAATATAGGTGCGGTTGGGTGGTTGCTTGAGGTCCTTTATCTGTAGATGTCCAACTTTGCGCATACATGACATTTTCCATCCCATTTAGGTATCCCAAGGCCCAGTTTTCACTTTTCGATGCAATAAGTCTTCCATTTGAGTCTTCACCGAGTCGTGATACGGTCAGAACCGTGTAAACCTTGTCGACCCAGCGAGTGGTGGCCATCTGTGCAGAACCATCGAAATGGATAGTTGGCAGGCCATTAATACCATCTTTTAGGAAGGTTGGGGTCCCCCGTGTGTCATTCAAGGGATGATCATCGCCTGCAAGATCAGGCCAAATATTGATTGGTGATCCGTCAGCATATCCTTCAAGTGAAGCGGCATCCAGATGCATGACTAAGTTGTCCATGGGTAGGCTCTGCGAGTTGTATACTGGTAGTTCGCCATCAAGTGGATCGGTTGCAGAAGCACCGAGTTCATCGTACGTTTCTCCGACTTGTAAGGTGATTGATGCCTCGCCATTAATCGTAATTATCGGTCCTGTCTTATCTACCACCACGACAGTGCGCTCTACTGGTTTGGCAGGGAGGCCATTTTCACCAGTGTAGTTATAAACCAACACGTACTCGCCAAGGGTACTGACTTCTACCTTTCCTGAAACATCAGTTTTTGTGGCATCGAGTACATTGCCATCAAGGTCGCTAACACTAACTCCTGGGTCGTCAAAGACGCTACCTGCTGGATGCTCAATGTATTTCTCTCCAAGAAGCTTCAGGATAGGTGCATCCGCATTGTTTTCGAGGATTATGGTGCGTACGGCTGTGGCGGTGTTGCCAGCGGAGTCTGTGGCCGAGTAGGTGACCTTGACCTCTCCTGGGGTATTGAGATCGAAGGGGGAGTATTGCACCCATAGGCCATCCTGCTCAGGGGCCACAGGGTGAATGCGGGTGCGAGTTTCTGGGCCAGCCCCGGGAGGGCACTTGAATCGAGCGTCGAGGCGGGAGTTTCTGGTGTTTTCACGGTGAGCAATGGCCACGCGGTAGTAACCTGCCTGGAGCAGGACAGTGCTATAGCCACCCTTGATTCCACCATTCAGCCACTCGTTGCCTTTGTCACCGTCGGATTCGAAGGTGCCATCTCGGTCAAGATCTAACCAGAAACTTGCGGCATCGTCGGGGTTTTCGAGACCGAACTCATAATTGCCTTGGACTCTAGCATGGAAGTACCCTGTAAACAGATTCATGAACCTGTCTCCACGCGTGATACCCGTTCCTGCCTCCCGAAATTCAAGATCGCCGTTGAAGTAAAGGCCGCGGCCGGTTGGCCCATCAGTTAGGCGTGTTTGCCCTCGGGCATTCTCTAGGATGAGACCGCCGTTGCCATCCAGGTTGAGTAGGTCGTTGCTGTTAGTGTGGAAGCCTTTGTGAACAAGATAATTGGCGTCGATTACTGAGCTGTAGACACGAACGGGACCATCGATCGCATCAACGGAGGTGGCTCCGGCTTCGGTGTAGGGTAGGCCTAGCTGGTGTTTTAGAGGATTGTCTCCAGTAATACTGATGACAGGGGGAGTTAGATCGACCACGTGAACTGTACGAGTGATCGAGGCGGCGGCCTTACCCTCTGCGTCCTTGAATTCGTAGGTCACCGTGAAGGTGCCAAGTTTGTCGGGGTCGACTGTGCTGAAGGCTTGAATCGCTTCCTGATCAAGAGGTGCTCCTTGAGCATCTGTGATTGTAGCGCCAGGGTCGTTGAATTCGGTGTGGACCGCGTGGATGAGTGGGTTATCGCCAACGATTGCTAGAACTGGCAGTGTCGCCGGATCTACGATGTTTACTGTGCGCGTGCCGGTAGCAATATTGCCACTCCGATCGATAACAGCGTAGTGAACGGTATGGCCTCCAGCTGTATCAGTATCAATGGAGGGGCCACCCTTGTAGAGGTTCTGGGCTTCTTCATCGCTGAGTCCTCTTTGCCAGATTGCAACCTCGTCAATACGACCTCGGAAGCGATTTGTGGTGGAGTTCCTAGCGCCGACTCGGAGTTCAAGGTCGTGGGTTCGCAGAGGAGCGGCTAGTTTGGCACTTACCTGTTGGAGTATTCCATTGATGTAGAGCTTCACATCGGTACCGTCCCAAGTGCCAACTGCGTGTGTCCAATTGTTAACAGGCGGCGTTGCGTCTGAGGCAGCGCTGACAGTGCTTGTTCCAGTCAAGCCAAAGACTAAGCGTTTCTTGTCATTGTAGCCAAGGTAGTAGGGATAGATGTTATCCGGAGCGTTGTCGGCGCGGGTCTTACAGATAATCTTGTCCCAGTTGGCATTATCGGCAGTCGGATGAAACCAGGCTGAAATGCTGAGCGCATCTGTAATGTCCAAGCTGGGGTTATCGTCCACAAGCAGGGATCCGTTATTGTTCATGCTTACCGCTCCTCGCTCGATCCCTTCCGGTGAGAACTGAGCAGAGCCAGCAAACTCGAGGTGGTTGTTTCCGATATGGTCAAAAACAATTTCACCTGTGCCTTCATTGAAGCGCCAAAAAGAAACAAGATCTTTAATGGGGAAGGGTGCATAACTGGAGATTACTGTGAGGTCTCCATCCACTGTGTCTTTAGCGGTGGCACCCGAGGGGGCATAGGTTTGACCCATGGCTGCAGTTACGGGGTTAGATCCAAGGAGTGTCAATTCAGGAGCAGTTGTGTCAGTTACAGTGATCTCGCGGGTGACGGGTTTAGCCATGTTACCCTCCGCATCAGTGTACTTGTATATGATGGTGTACTGGCCAATTGCAGGATTGCTGGCATTGATTGTCGTTTCGATATTGGCAGTAGCCCCTTCAGCGGGTGTCCCGTCCTCATGAGTGATGGTGACGCCTGGGTCAGTCCACGCCACTGCAGCTTCGATGGTCAACTGGGCTTCGCCGTTGAGGGTGAGGATTTCGGCATCTGGATTTTTGATGTAGGTGACTACACGGGATATCGAGCCAGTATTACCTGCTGCATCGGTGGCGAGGTAACTCAGGGTATGTGTGTCCTCGTTCCACATGTCGATTCGGGCAGGATCGAGGGAGAGTTCCTCTGCGGTCAGTGCACGATCATAGATGCGTACGTCATCCATATGTCCTTGGAAGTATCGAGAGGCAAAATCACGACCAATTCTTACCGACTGGTTTGATCCTGTGTTGATCCCTCGGTTTTGGTTTGCTGACAAATTTTCGCGCCGTCCATCTACATAGAATTGAATCTGGTTAGCCTTAGCACCTTGTTCAATTACAGCTGCAACATGGTGCCATTGATTGTCGGTTATCTTGGTGGAACCTGAGGCGTAACCGCCATTGATTTCGACTCGGATTGTATCTGGAATACCATTGTTGGTCTGTGTCCGGAATGTCCATTTTTTACCTTGGGCATTCTGTCCCCAGTTGAGGATTGCGGCGTTTTGTTTGGATGTGCGAATCCAAGCTGACAAAGTGCGGGCATTCCTCCCTGTGACACCTTTCCATGGATCCGCATTGACCCAGTCATCTATCCCGTCGAAATAGAGCGCTTTGCCCAAGATGCCTGGGGTAAGTGCTGAAGCGTCAGTTCCTGTAATTGTTGCAGGGTGTTGGCCAGTTGCATCAGGTGTTGAAAGTTGGTCGTCGATTGCCTCGAATGGCCAGTGGGCGGCAAGACCTCCAACAGGGGGATGCAGTCTTATGAATGTATCGAGATCGCCATCTACGGAGTCTAAGGCTGTGGCGCCAAGGTCTTCAAAGGGTTGACCGAGGAAGAGTGTAACTGTGGGTTCCCCAGTTAGGGTTACGATTGGTGCAGTTGTATCAGATACGTTGACTTGGCGAGAGATCGGAATTGCCTCATGTCCATCGGGGTCAGTGTAGGTGTACGTCAGGGCGTAGGAACCCACCTGACTCAGTGCGTCTGTACCATTGATTGTGAAATCAGGATTTTCGATAGGGTCACCTTTGGAATCAGTTACCGTTAGACCGGGGTCTGTGTATGTAGTGCCCAATTCATGGTGAGATGGGTTTTCACCAATGAGGGTCAGGACAGGAGAGAGGGCATCTACCACTTGTACATCGCGTGTAATGGTAGCAGTGTTTCCAGCTGAGTCTGTTTTGGTGTAGTTCACTTTCCAAAACCCAATTTTTGAAGTATCCAAGGAGTCGGCACCCTCGACTTCGCCCTGTATCGTTCCAAGATCGCCGTCCTCGAAATCGGTGGCGCTTGCGCCTGGGTCCGTAAAGTCCGTGCCGATGTCCACCTTTAAGGGGTTGTCACCATTTAGGGTGATTGTCGGTGGACGGTCGTAGTCGCTGAAGCCCTCGCCATAAAGTGTGATGACCTCTTCCTCAGTCAATGGCTCTGAGTAGAGCCGAACGTCATCAATGAGGCCTCCGTAGTAACGACGATTAGCTGCTGGCCTACCGAGACGGTGAACTTTGTTAAATTGAAAGTTGTTTGGCTCTACGGAGAGTTCCTTCTTAAAGTCAGTGCCATTGACGTATAATGTGTAGGTCTGGTTGGCGAGATCTGAGACAGCGACTACGTGGTGCCAGTTGTCATCATTAAAGGGATCCGTAGTGCGCAGGTCTACCTTGTTTGCGCCGTGGATATAGAAATTGATTTGCTCGTTGTCGCGCAGTCCAATGTGGACTTCGTTTTGTGTTCCAAAACCATCTCCATTTGTAACAGATGAAGCATAGTATGCAAAGCCAGCATCTGTGGCGTTGCGTGAAGTCTTCAACCATAGGGATATAGTTCCCTTCGAGGAGCTAAGACCGATGTCAGTAGGAAGATTTACGAAGTCGTCCTTGCCGTCGAATAAGAGAGCGTTGCCAAACTTTCCAGGAACCCAAGATGCATCTTCCATGTTGCGGAGGGTCCCATCTTTCTCGTTGACGGTTGAGTCTGCTGCCTTTTCACCCGAGGTTTCATCGAGTTTCCAATGGGCCAACAAGATATCATCGCGCGTGATCGGAGCTCCAATTAGAGCCGTGGCGCTGATAATTAAGATGAGTTGGGGGAGTAAAGTGTGCCTCAGCACAGGAGACTGCTGCATTCCATTACTCAAATTACTCTTACACGCATGCGCAAGCTTATATGTAGATTTTATTCAAACTACCTTTTATTGTAAATACCCCCCATTCCTCTACTCTGAACTCAAGGCCAAGCTTTGAGAAGAGTGCTCTTGGTGGAGAGGCGGGTCACAATTTCACCGTCTCGTATGCGTCGGACTTCCCAAGTGAAATTTCTAGCATCAGTCAGCATCAAGCGTGAGCTTGTGAGAACACCTACGCTAATGTTAAACGGACGCCATTCTATCACAGCTTGCCCTACGCCAGGTTCCAACTTCCCAACCATCTGAACGGGGTTGTCTTCACCTAGTGCATTACGCGTCCATGAGAGTCCCCGGTATACATCACCTTTGGCATCGTAGTACAAAATGAACCGAGTGACCTCTTTCTTGTCTGGGTCTTGGTTCTCATCCTTGCCGATAATATACTGACCACTTGAGTCTAAGAAGCTAGTTGCAGTTCGGTCATTATTGGTCGTTGGACCATCTGAAAATTGAACAGTTTGTACAACTTTCCGCTCCTTCCCACATATTCGGAACAGCAAACGCATTTGAGTAGAGGTGGGATTCGTTCCCCTAGTTGGGTTGTTCCAATTGCCTGGAAAAAGGTTCTTGAGTTCGTTGATCGTGCTCTTGGGTAATGGTGCAGCCCCGTACGGTCTGGCTTCTTGAGTTTCTTGTGCTGGAGGACCTCCGAAATCCCCGCATCCACTTAGGAGAAGTACTGCAGTCAGATACGCGAAGAACTGGCAATATTGGGGGTGTCCGCCTTTCTTGAAAATGGTCATTGATCTACGTGTAACCTATTGATGGTAGTCTTCGTTGAACGGAATTTTTAAGGCAAGTGCGATTTTGGTTAGGTTAAACCTGATGCCCTTGAAAGTACTTTTTAACAGGACTTGTACACAGAATGGCGTGGCTAATCACCAGCATTATTACTGGTAGGAGAAGAAGCTTATCTGGATGGAGGGAGATAGGATTCTCTGCCCCAATATCTAGGGTAATAGCACGTTGTCCTACTGGTATTTGAAAGTAGTTGAAAGCGCCTACCACACATAGGCCAAAAATTGTCATATTGCAAAGCATGGCAACTTTTCGCGTCCACTTCCAGCCATTGAGTATTCCAACGCCTATTATGAACAACAGGTTGCCGGGGTTGAGTGCAAAGTGTAGTGCTGTTGCGGTTCCGAAGCTCAGGGCATATGCATAGAATATGGTTACTCCACCGAGACCAAAGTAAAGTATTCCCACAATAAGGAGGCGTTCGGGCATCTAGCTATTTAATCTCCTTCCAGGTTGAGCTCAGAGATCTCGGCTAGTTCTGTGAAAGCTTTCGGCCGGGTTGCCAAGGTTGGGGACCACCCTTGCTCTTTGGTTGAAGAAACTTGGCATCCACTTCCTTGTACCAAGCGTGTAACTTCTTCCGCATCAGGGAGACACGTCCTGCGTTGTCGCGACTCACATCCTTTCGCTCGCCAGGGTCCTCATCTACCTTGTAGAGGTGAACTGAGCCATCTTCATACCGCTCAATTAGCTTCCATGGTCCGGTTCGAACGGCGCCTCCGGGAAATCCACCTTGATTGCTGTAGTGCGGGTAATGCCAGTAGAGGTATTCACGGTCTAGGGATTTGGATTTCCCAGAAAGAAGCGGGTAGAGGTTTGCGCCATCTACATTGTGCTTGAGCTTTACGCCAGCAGCGGAGCATAGAGTCGGTAGGAAGTCGATGCTCTGAACGGGATATTCCGAGACTGAACCCGGCTTGGTCACTCCCGGCCAGCGTACGATGAAGTTCTCGCGAATGCCACCTTCATACAGCCAGCCTTTGCCTCCCCGTAGTGGAAGATTACTGGTGGGAGAGCCCTCCGATGTAGAAAGCCCACCGTTGTCCGAGGTGAAGCAAACAATGGTGTCTTCGGTAAGGCCGAGTTTATCCAAATGGTTGAGCACTTTTCCAACTGCCAAATCCATCGCTTCAACCATGGCTGCATAGACGGCGTGTTTCTGGAGGATGCGAACCTTACGAGCCCCTTTGTTTTTGGGCCATACCATTTCCTCGTCGTCAAATTCAGGACCAGTAATTTTAGCAGCACGTTTTTTGTATTTCTCCACTAGGTCAGGACGACCAATCAAAGGGGTGTGAACCGAATAAAAAGAGACAAACGCCAAAAATGGTTGGTTGTTCTTCTTGCTTGTCGTGATGAACTTATTTGCCTCCATAGCCAAGCGGTCTGGGAGGTGTTCACCATCTGGACCGTCGGTAAGCCGTGGGTTGCCGTAGGGGGAGAAGTATTTCTTGCCTCCATATGGCCCACCACGATTGTGCCCGCCTTGGTTTACATCGTAGCCTTGGTTTTCAGGCCAAAACTTTTCGGTAGGACCGAGATGCCATTTTCCTGCGAAAAAGGTCGTATATTTTCGTGTTTTTAGGGCTTCAGCGATTGTGATTTCAGAAAGTGGCATATTGTCATGAAGGGGCGCCGAATTAAAGAGACCGCCACGCCTACCGGAGAAGAAATTAGTAGCGTCAATGCGAGAGGGCCACTTACCTGTCTGAATACTGTAGCGGGTAGGGGAGCAAACTGGATTGGCGGCATAACCGTGGGTGAACTTCATGCCTGAGGCAGCCAGTTTATCGATGTGCGGAGTCTCGTAGAAACAGTCAGGGTTGTATGCACCCACATCCATGTAGCCAAGATCATCAACGAGGAAGAACACAATATTGGGTTTTGCTGCGCCGAGACTAGAGCACAGGGCAAGAGACCAGATTAGATTGGAGGTTTTCATTGGCTTGAGTGCGTATTTTTTTAAATTTATTTTTATTCCTGGATCCGTGAGCTCATTTCCGCCC
>CAJWWL010000016.1 GCA_913048125.1 uncultured Opitutia bacterium
TATCCTGAAAATGCAATCAATTTTGTTCTGAACTATGCAGACTTGAAGTTAAGTGAGGTTGATCAGGTGGTTTTTTTTGAAAAACCTTTTTTAAAATTTGAGAGATTACTCGAAACATATGTAGCTTTTGCTCCTAGAGGATTCCTTTCATTTGCAAAAGCTATGCCAATTTGGATTAAAGATAAGCTTTTTCAAAAAAAGATGCTTTCTTGTCAGATTATCCTTTATTTCACACTTCGTTCGCGCGTACAGATCAAAAGGGGAGTGGGGGCATTATGGATAAAAATAGCCGGCAAATCGTATGCCAGCTGAACCACTTGGATATACTCCGTTTTTGCTAGTATAACAGAGCTCTACTTCATTTTTGCAGTATAATCACTAGTTAGCATGAGGTATAAAATGAGTATAAGACTTTTAGATCATAGGGATGCAAGATATATACAAAAGCTTGCATCTTCAGAACATATTTCAAAGACGACAAATGTTCCTTACCCATATCCACAAAACGGTGGATCAGACTTTATTAACTTTGCATTCTCAAGCTATGAAACTAGAAAGTCTATGCCATTTGCGATAGAGATTGACAAAACATTCGTCGGAATAGTAACAATTCATGGATTGAAAGAAACACCTTCAATTGATTACTGGATTGGTTATCCATATTGGGGAAAAGGCTTTGCTTCACATGCTGTCAAAGAAGCTCTCGATTATGGATTAAGTTTTTTAGACATCACCATTTTTCAAAGCAAAGCCTTAGTGAGTAATAAAGCTTCTCATAAAGTTCTCTTGAAGAACGGATTTACTAAAGTTGGAGAAGAAGATTATTCTGGCCCCAAAAAAAGCCATATCGGTAAAAAGCTTATTATCTTCCAAACAAAAAAATGCTAACAAACGGATCAACCGAATAGCATCCATTCGCTGCGCTCACTACTGCTATAGGTTATCCTAGACGTTAGTTGAGCATAAACCAAGCGAATGAAGAAATTGATGCTAGCCCACGGCATTGGATTTGCCATCTGTATACAAGCCTCAATTGGCGAAACTGGATATCCGAAAGATATTGAAGCGCTTTTCGAACAACATTGCTACGACTGCCATGACGAAGATACCTCTAAGGGTGGCTTGAACTTAGTTTCATTGGGCGTAAACTTGGATGACTCCAAAACGTTCAAGAGCTGGGTGCGAGTCTTAGAGCGGGTTCGTGAGGGAGAAATGCCTCCAGAGAAAAAAACTAGGCCCAGCACTGAAGCAATAAGAGCATTCGTTGAACAGGTTGAGCCCGTTCTCTACAAGGCAGACAGAAAGTCCAAGCTGGAATCTGGCAACGTCCATGTACGACGACTAACCCGGCAAGAGTTCGAATACACTCTGCAGGACCTACTCGCTGTGGATATTCCGATACTTGACCTACTTCCGGAGGAAACTCCTTCACATGGGTTCGAGACAGTTGCTGATGGTCAGCAGTTCTCTCACTTTAATCTCGCTAGTTATCTTCAAGCGACTGACGCAGCACTACAAGAAGCATTTATCCGCGCATTTGAAGCTCCTAAAAGCTATCGCAAACATTACCAACCAGAAGACCTCGTCAAGCAGGGCGGCGGCAACTACCGAGGCCCTGAACTTCGTGGAGGCGAGAGTATCGCATACAAGATGGGCGTACAGTTCTACGGAAGAATGTACTCCACTCGCGTCCCGGAGTCCGGTTGGTACAAAATCACCCTTCATGGGGTGCGGGCAATCAACCCTGGGGCGAACAAGGTTGTTTGGGGAACTTTACGAACCGGGGCGTGTAATTCTGCTGAACCAATGTTGTATATGGTCAGTCCCATTGAGGCCACCCAGAAAAAACGTGACCTTACCTTCGACGCATGGATCCGCAAAGATCATTGCCTCGAACTCAAGACTCTAGACGCAACTCTCAAGACAGCGCCCAACGGAATAACGGGGGGGCGAGTCTCATACAAAAACAGGAATCTTCCTAAACAAGGGTATTCGGGTATCGCAAACTCGGGAATAACGATTGAAAGGGTTTTCTCCAAACGTGACCCAGAAGAAATCCGTGCCCGGCTACTTGCTGGCTTCTCTCAATCGACTTTAGAGACTCTTGATACAACTCAGAAAAAGCGTGAATTTCTCTACCATGCTGTAGGCCGATTTGCTAACATAGCATTTCGTCGCCCAGTTTCGGCTGAGCAAGCCCTACCCTACATCCAACTCGCTCAAGAAGAGATTTTAAAAAAGGATGCAACAGTTACGGACGGACTCAAGGCAGCCTACCGTGCGATCCTTTGCTCTCCACGATTCCATACGTTCATCGAGAAGCCAGGCCAACTCGACGACCATGCTCTAGCCGCCAGACTTAGCTACGCCCTTTGGAACTCAATGCCAGATTGGGAACTTAGACAATTAGCAGATCAAAATAAACTTCGCGACCCAAACATATTCCATGCTCAAACAGATCGGCTACTGGAACATCCCCATGCTCAGCGCTTTGTAAAAAGCTTCACAGACCAGTGGCTCAATCTGAACGACATAGATTTCACATCTCCAGATACACGCTTGTACCGCAGCTTCGATCCCATTGTTCAGGAGTCAATGCTCGCTGAAACACGAGGTTTTTTTGATGAGTCCCTAAGGGCCAATCTAAGTGTTATCAATCTTGTTTCTGCCGACTTCAGTATCTTGAACGAAAGGCTTGCTCGCTTCTACGGTTTGAAGGATCTAAAACTGGCTCCGGGCAATGGACTACAAAAGGTCAAACTGGGTAATTCTGGCCGAGGTGGACTGGTGACTCACGGTGCAGTTCTTAAAGTCACTGCAAACGGAACGACCACCTCTCCAGTTGTGCGAGGTGTTTGGGTTGCTGAAAAAATACTCGGCATGGAAATCCCTCCACCTCCAGAGGATGTTCCTGCTGTTGAACCCGACATACGAGGTGCCAAAAGTATCCGTGAACAACTTGCAAAGCATCGTGATAGTGAATCTTGCTCAGCTTGCCACCGCAAGATTGATCCCGCCGGCTTCGCACTTGAGAACTACGACCCAGTAGGTCTGTGGCGTGGCAAATATGGAACTAGCAAGCAGGCAGCCAAGGTCAATCCCGCTGGCTCAGTTCCTACTGGAGAGAAGTTCAATGACATCTTTCAGTGGAAAAAAATCTACAGCGGAAAACCCGACCTACTAACTCGGGCATTTGCTAAGAATCTGCTCACCTATGCAACCGGCGCAAAGCCCCGTTTCAGTGACCAAACTAACCTCGACACTATCGTAGCCAAGTCTAGTGTTAAAGGCTACAAATTACGTTCTATCGTTCACGCTACACTTGCTAGCGAAACATTCAAAACTAAGTAACCTCATGGACATGCCCTACATTTCCACACGTAAATGTTTGTCAAGGCGTACGGCTCTGCGCGCAGGCAGCATCAGTATGGCTTTGCCGTTACTCGATGCTATGCATCCAGCCTTCGCCTCCACTAATTCTGGGCAACCTAAAGCCAAAAGGTTCGTTGGCGTAAGCCTGTCACTTGGGCTACACTCCCCAAATTGGATTCCAGAGGGAAATGGCACTAGCTACAAGGCTTCTCGCTACTTGCGCGCACACAGGGACCTTCGAAATGATATGACGATAGTCTCTGGCAGTTCCCATCCAAGGGTTACAGGGGGGCATACAGCGGAAGGCAGCATCTTTTCTGCCTGCCCGAACACTCGAGGCAGCACAGGACGCAACACTATCTCTCTTGATCAACTCATGGCTAAACACCTCGGTCATGAGACTCGATTCCCATCGCTAGTTCTCAACACAGGTGGCTCTACCAGTCCCTCCTATACCGGAAACGGTGCCATGATTCCTGCCGAGGAGGACGTTAGCAAACTGTTTGCAAAGCTGTTTGTAAACGACACAAAGGCTGAGCAGAATCGACAATCCGAACTCATCCAGCGAGGCCAAAGTGTTTTAGATATCATCGGAAGTGAAGCAAAAGCCCTCAAAAGGGAACTTGGCCCAGGAGATCAGGAAAAGCTCGACGCTTGGTTTACTAGCATACGTGATCTAGAGTTACGGCTTCGCATGAATTCGGGATGGGTTCACAAACCTAAGCCAAACCCAGATATCAAGTCTCCTCGGCCCAATCGCAACAACTCTATTGAAGTCGTAAGGGCCATGTTTGATATCGTGTCTCTAGCCCTGCAAACAGACTCTACCCGATTCGTCACTCTTCATATGCCAGGAAATGCGAAGTTGAAAGGAGTTGATGGTATTTCTGAAGGCTACCACGGGCTCAGTCATCATGGGCGTGATGAAGATAAGATCAAACAGCTTACTTTAGTCGAGCAGGCTGTAATCGACGAATGGACTGATTTCCTACGAAAACTTAAGAAATCGGAGCTCCTCGACAGCACAATGGTTCTTCTAACATCGAATCTTGGAAATGCATCCAGCCACAACAATCGCAACATGCCCGTGCTTTTTGCTGGAGGTGGCTTCAAACACGGCCGTCACCTTGCATTCAGTCAAAAAAACAACTACCCCCTTCCTAACCTCTACCTAAACGCCCTACACCAACTTGGTTTGGAGCAGAGTAGTTTCGCTACCAGCACTGGCACCATGACTGGTTTAGTGTAGAATATTTTATTAGACCACTTTCCTACTAGCTACTGCTCCAAGAACCCCTAAACCAAGAAACAAACAGACAGCCAAGCTGATATGCATTAAACCAGCCTTTTCCGTTGGTCGCTCAGCCGCTATTTGAAGGCGCAAGCCCATATCTGTATTGACCTGCAAGCTACGTTTGAAGGTGAGGATCTGACCCTCTTTGGGTAAATTGGCTCGGATAGCCTCAGGGATGGCAAGCGCGGCATCCTGATGTCCGATTAGGCAAGATGCTAGTTGCTCCAACCCCTTGTTGACCTCTACACTATTCTGGTCGAGTACCTTTTGAGCTTCCTGCTGTGTGTATTTAGCTTTATTCTGACCCAAGTATGGCAGCGGTGCTTGGCTAGCACGTACCTGACCCTCCTGCTGGCCAGATTTGTCATTGTAATAGAAGTTGCGACGATTAGCTAGACCGATAAGCGCCTGCTGAGTCTTAAGGTTTTGCAGTTGCACGCGGGCATCCTCATTAAAGTCCTTATCCGCTTGCGAAAGTGACCATGCCGACTGCAGTGCTTTACGAGCCAATCTTTGTTCGCCCTTAGCCAGAAGGTCATTACTAATATCAAGAAGGCTCTCAGCCTCCTCATACTGAGCCTTACGCAAACTTGCTTCACGCTGCAAATAGTCGCTTATTTCAAAGGTTGCTAGTTCTTTGCCTTCTGCGCCATGGAGTTCAAGAGTACTTCCTTCCCAGTCAGTAACCTGCCAATATTCCGGAAGGTGAACCCGCCAAGTAATGTTCTCAAGCGGCAGGTCGAAGCTAGGCCCATGCAACAAATTCTTTACCTTTCTCTGATCCATGCGGGCGACTTCAACTGTATAGAGGAACTTGATTTCTATAGACGCGCCCTCGACGCTTCCTTCCTCTATCGGGACGAGAATCTTTGAGCCTTCACGCCATGGCCACACGCTCTGCTTATTGACAAAGGCCGACCAGAAACGGGATTTTGAAGGCAACTCAATGCCTAAATGGCGCTTACTACCAGGTTGCACCTTGAGTATAACCTCAGTCAACAGAATGCCCGCCTCTGAAAGCACAGATTCAATCTTAACGCTCTCCACGCGGGCTGGAAGCACAGCCTCAACTTCATGGCGGATAACCCGAAGTGGCAAGGTGTAGGCAGACTCTAGGACGCGAAAACTAAAGTGAATATCGTCATCGGAGATACCGCGCTTGAGATTACGAGGTACCGACTGCCACTCAACGGCTTTGAGCGCGGAGGGCAGATCAGCAAGTTGCAATTCAAGACGAGAACTAGTTTTCAAGGTGAGAAAACCACGCTGAAGATTTATGCCATCAAGGATTATGCCATAAATGCGGGATCCCTCCTCTGTGCCCTCGCTGACCAAACTCTGGTAGCTAAGATGGATCTGAAGCTTACCAATGTAGCGACGTGATAGCTTTACCTCCCATTTTCCCTGCTCTCCATCCTCAGCTTTGTAAGCATCGGCGACAGCGGCACCTCGGAAGCGAACACCGACGGCATCAGCAGGCAGTCGGAACCAAAGGCTCTTAACACCAGCATTTTCAATCTCAAACTCGATGTTGGCCTGTACTTCATGAAGGCCTTCTCGGACTTGGACATTCTGAAGCACAGCAGCCTGCACCCAGGGTTCTACCTTTTCGATACCAAATTTGAGGGCCCAGCGACTTTGCAGAAGACGGAAGGCAAGAACGCCCTTCTGAAGGATACCCGCTCGCTTGGGGTCGAGCTGGGTAAGACCCTCACGACTTTGAACATTCAACCGCATACCCTGCTCGGGAACAATCTGAAGCTGACCCTCTTGCTTGCTGGCCTCTCGGATTATAAGGCGTGGAGCAACCCAACTCTGCTCACCAGTAGTGATACCGGGCCCCGCGAGGCTGATATTGAAAGCTGTTGAACCAATGGTTTTACCACGCAGGTGCAAAGTCAGAGAGCGGGTATCACCATTCTTTATTTCTGTCCAGTGGCTAAGGGCTGGACCAGAAAGGGCCTCTACGTCCATTCCTTCAGGTAGCTCGAAAGTAAGCTTAAAGATGCCAGCTCGCGAGATGTTGGCCTGAATTTGTGAGGCCAACACCACACGGTCCTCACCTATAGAAAGCGTCTCTTGAGTGACCACTCGCACATCTGCTTTGACCGGTAATGCAGAGAGTGAGAGATTGGCACCGTTGTCTGAATAACGAAAAGTACGGCGTAATTTAAGCGACTTGCCGTTATGTTTAGCCTTATTGACCAAGGATGTAGGGAAATCCTCTAAGTTGATAGGAGAAAGAAGCTCAGCCTTAACATCACCTAGTTGAACCTCAGCACCAGTCGCTACCCCTAAAAGACCAACCTGCCCAGCAGCATCCCTGAGGGTAATTGGAGCAATGGCCTGCTCGTAGGGCAAAGGCCTTGCAGCAACCTGAGAATACACGTGAAAGGCAAAAGGTTGGCCGAAGCCGGGATCAAAATGAAGATCGAGTTGGCGCGTATCAGGATCAAACCGCCAACCCTGCATCTGCTCGGCGACGACGTCGGTAATAGTCAATGATCCTGCGACTTGAATAGAAAGTGTACGAACCTGACCCTGCGCTGGCCGAACACGGACTTCATGCAAACCCTCGATAATGCCAGCAGTGGGTGTAAAGAGGTGATTGAGTTCCGCATAGTAAACAGAGTCCTCTGCACGAATATCTCTACTACGGGGACGCCAACGTAATACTGCTGATGAAGCATTCATCAAGGTAGCAGTTGCAGTTGTGCGGGTATTCAACAAGTCCTCATCAGTCACGAGGGAAACTGCCTGATCGGACTCGACAACAAGATCGGGGCTGTCGATGTCGAGTTCAATAGTATTGAGTAAGCCTGTAAGCGCAGGCAACTGAACTGAAAGCCAAGTATTCTGGGCGGATCCAAGTTTTTGCTCAAAATCTATGATCACTGTGCCCTCCTTGTCTCTAAGGGCTTCGAGGTAGTAAGTGCCCTTGCCTTCTACAACGGTCTGCTGAAGCTTAAAATACTTATTATCCCATGTTCCTCCAGTAACAACCGATGGCTGAGTAGTGAGGAGGAGCTTATCACCATCCTCTGCATCCCATTGAGCGGCGACGGTGAAATGTGCACGCCCGTTATCGATACGAACCTTCGAATCTAAGGTCTCGACTTCGGTGACAAATCTTATTGCTGGTTTCTGAGGAACTGGTTCTGGATCTTGAGTTGGAGGCAATTCTTTAGCAGGCTCAGCATCACCCTTTATCGGCACAGCCTGCAGTTCCCCGGGGTTAAAGAACAAGGCGAAAAATAAAAGTGCTGTCCCAACTACTTGGCTTGAAGAGGCTGCAATTGACTGACCTTTAGGGATACGAATGAGATGATACACTAATGGGACTCCAACCTGAAGTCCGAGGAAGACAGCAAATAAACTAGGCAAGTATGTGGCTCCATCAGGTAGTCGGAGCACGCCCCAGAGGATACCAGTCCAGGCGGCGGCGGACACAAAGCTCCCAACTAAGCGTAGGCTTCCACTTTGGAACTGGAGCAAGAGACCCAAGAGCCATGCAACAACTCCCAAAAGGGACGGCCAGGCAAGTGTGGAAACCGGAGGTAAAGTCTCTACCTCGATATTAAGTACGTTCACTTCCATGGTGGCTCCAGCGAGCTGAACAGGGGCACGGAAGGTAAGACCCGTAGGGGTATCCATCTCTGGTACGACGATGAAGTCGGCCAACCTAAGAACGAGAATAAAAGCGAGTCCACAGAGTGTAATTGCTGCGAATCCCATGCCTTGGAGAGGACCATCCTTCCATGTCTTGCCGGAATGACGAGCGAACTGGATAAGAATAATCGCAGCCAAAGCAGCTAACATGGCACCGGTGAGATAGCCAAGAGGACGGCGACCGAACTCACCATTGAGCAACTGGCCAACCCACATCAATCCGTTGTATTGCATACGTTTATCGAGAGGGGCTACATTACCTGAGAGATAGTCTAGTCGATATCCTTCAGCGGCTTCGAAGTTCCAGTCCGAGAGAAGGACTGGTGCTTCAAGGGAGGGAGCTAAGACTCTGAGTTCGGTAGTCGCGGCATCCTTTTCAAGGACTTCGGAGCCTGCAGTCGCAAGCTTCAGGTCAATCGTGATAAGACTGTTGGGATCAGCGTTCTGAGGAAGAGGAAGTAAGGTGGCATCCTTTCCTGAAATTGGAGTTACCTTACGACCATCCACCTTCGCGTTCCAGAGGCGTGCCTTTTCAGGGAGGTGAAGTTGAAGATTTGTGGTTCCTTTACTCTTCAACAAATACTGCACATCTGTGAGAACCTCACCCTTCGCAGAAATGCGAGTACTCAGCTGAGCATAGTCAACAACTTGGCCCACAGTGATTGATTGAGTGTAGGGCTTGAGATTGAGGCTTGCTGCAAAGGGTCGCGCGGTGAACTGATAACTGGAAAGTATAGGCGCGTCGTAGAGAAGGCGGTACTCGGCGGGAATTTCCTCATGCTCAATTTCAATGAGCGCGGTGGAAACATTTTCAAGATCAGGCGAGGGCAATCGGTAATAGTGCTCACTTGTTACGATGATCGTACCCTGCTCTGACTGCGTACCCAGAGGTTTGAGCCCAGTAAAGTCAAGGACTTCACCGTGGGGGTTGAAGCGCGAATCATAAGTAGCCAGTAAAGTGTATGCACCGCTTAGCGGAGTATGGAGAAAGACTTGGTACCTATCTCCGTTTCGTTTCCAGTTGCGGACTTCCTGACCAATAAACTCAATATTGCCATAGGAATTTGGCGCATCAAACTGAAATTCAGAAACTGGAGCACCTACAATGAAAAAGTTCATGATTGTACTACCGTAGGCGATACCTTCTCCAACTGAGAACAAGTGCAGAGAGTCCGCTTGGATAGATAGGTCTAGCCGAGCTGCATTGAGAACGATAGAGTAGTTCACTTCCTTGATGCGGAAGGCTAACTGCAGGCCCTCCATTTTCTTGGGGAAGAAGGCAGTAGCCACTTCTGCAACTCCCTGACTAGAAGAGGCTGATAGACGCAAGCCTTCTGCAGCCGTCACTCCTACATAGCCACGTACAGACTTGACTTCCTGCGGTTCAATACGAGGTAGAGACCAATCCTCATCCTTTGGAGACTCATTCTTTTCTAGTTTAATCCCAATTAATTGGCGACCAGATAGCGGGGAACTGAAGACCAAGCGTAAACGAGCACGGCCCGGAGCGTTGGGCTCAGATGCCACAAAGTAGTCGCTCAACGAATTAGCGTCGAGAGCTGAAACTGAGAAGTCAGCGGGAATGAGCAGACTAAATTCACGTAGTGGTGCCTCTCGGATATCCAGTTCTAGTTCGCTCTGTAATATCGTATCATTATCACCGAGGTGGACGGAGAGGATTTGAGAGACCGTCAATTCAGGCAGAATGTTGTCAGCTTGTATGCTTAAACTGTAATCGGCGCCGGAAAAACGGTAGACAAAAGACTGGTTGCCGGTCTCCTTGGAGGCTTGGGGAGCGCTCCGCTTCTGATTATCGAGTAGGATTTTGTCCTTTGGAAAAAGCTCTGGAGAAATCTGAGATAGACCAAGAGCAGATAACACTTCAAGACGCACTGCACCCTCGTTGGAAATACGCAGGTGACCTCCGTAGCGTACCGCTTCGACTGGAACAATACGCATAGGTTCAAATTTCAAAGGAAACACACCTAGTGGCGTCTGTGTATGTACTACAAGTGTGTATGACTTAGACTGAAGTTGATTGAGTTGTACCTCAAGTTCCCTACCAGCAGGAGTGGGTACGATTTTCCAGCTCAATATATCCTTTCCCTCAACGCGGACGACCTCTCCATTTCCTTCTAAGCGGAATGTGAGAGTCTTCATCTCTCCCTGCATGACATTGAGACGAAGCAAATGAGTCTGTCGAAGGAGACCCGCAGCAGCTGAAGCCTCAGAAATAGCTTCGGCCGAGTAGAAAAGCTTACTAGCCTTCTCTGGTGTGGCGTCCTTCCAGCGCAGTGAGAAATTCCTACCAGGAGCAAGAAAGCAACTGTAACCCGTTGCCTCATGAACCGGTGATGAAGCCCCAAGAATATCAAGATTCAAGTCCGCGGGCAGTCCCGTAATCTGTACCTTACGAAGCGGACAATCAACCAACTGAAAGTTCACAGACTTCCAGCCTTGGTCTTCGTCAACACGAGCTTTGAACTTGAAGGTTACTGGAAACTGACCGCGAGTACCAAACTTCAACACATACGCATTGTCACGTAAATCGAGTTTATAGCGGGCTTTATCCTGTATGCTTGTCACTGCAACCTGACCCGAAACCAAAGTAAGTTCACCGCCTTGGCGGCCAGTTACAAGAGCGTTACCAGTTAGAGTAAACTCGATACCACCTTCCACAACTTTACCGAGAAGTAGAAAATCCGAAAAAGATGGTGGTACCTCTTCAGAAACAGAACGTGCAGCATGGAGAGACCAAGGCATAGAGGCAGTCAGAACGAATAGTATTATATTTCGTATATACATTTTATTAGGGTGTGTCTTGTTATGCTAAAGAATGTGCCGCCCTATAGATTGGGCTCAAACGAGGATACTGATACTAATTTGCTGAAGTATGGGGGATAATTGTATTCAAAGCGTCAGTTCAGGGTAAAATGTTTGTCAGTAAAATGTGAGGATGGTCCTCAGCGTGGGACGATGCGGTAAGCAGAGCCGACCATCTGTTGGAGCGAGCGTACGGGCGAGTCGCTCGGGAAACCGTTTTCCAAACCAAAGAGGAGCTCCTGTATTTTAGGTAATTCGACATCGGTTGCGAAGGGACTGCGACCAAGCCATTCTGCGAAGGTGGCTGAACAGGCAGCAAGACGCATCGCAGTGGATGCCTCGGCCAAGGCGGGAACCTTGGCTCGGTGCGGCAGTGGCCAAGACATTTCCTTGTAGCGGTTTGTGGAGGGTTCACGGTATCGAACGTGGACTCGCCCTAGCGGACCAGTCCCCTTCTCCTCGATCTGGAGCACATATACTGCATTGCCAGACTCAGCCGCACCTATTTCAGCAGCGTCCACAGCATTATTACGAAAATCGTCCTTCTTAAGCTGGTGGCGCAAATAACCAATCTGGCGGTGCGTTTTTACGCGGGCTGGGTTGAAGACCACCTGTACCTTGACGTCCGCTGCAGAAACGCTGAGCGCGCCTGCGAGCTTACGGCCAAAGTCGCGCTCGACATCGGTGGCGCTGTTGAGAAAAGCATAGCGTCCATCTCCGTTGCGTGCTAGTGCCTCCATAAGATGGTCGTTATATCCATCCCAGCCAATTCCGAAGCAATCAAGCGCAACACCGCGTTTACGATAAGACTCCACCTTGTTACGGAGGCTATTAGGTACAATAGCACCGAGATTGGCAGCTCCATCAGTGAGAAGAATGAGACGATTGTTACCACCCGAAATAAAGTGCTTCAGCGCGGTAGAATACCCGAGGTCGAGAGCGCTCTCTATGTTTGTACCGCCCTGGGGAACCAGGCCAGGAAAGTTGGTAAGTTTTTGACGAGCAGACTCACCCTTTTGCCCATCAAGCCAAAGTCTGGGTGTACGGGAAAAGGCTACAACACTAACGGTATCCTCAGCCCGCAGCTTGGCGGCAAGCACCTTAAGTGCTTCTTTTAAAATAGCAACTCGGTCTGAGCGTTCCATGGAACCGGAGTTGTCTATAGCTAGCACAAGGTTGAGGGGTTGACCACTTTCACGACCTTCTGCTGCAGTTTGAATGGAGAACCGTACTAGATCTCGGTTGTGAGCAAACGGGTGACGACTGCGTTCCCATGCAAATGCAAGTGGTGCACCTTTGGCAGGAGCAGGATCTCGGTAGTCAAAAGCGTTGATGAACTCTTCGGCACGAACCATGTGTGGAGCTGGCAAGCGCCCATTGCGCAGACTGGCCTCGCAAAGCCTGAATGAAGCATCGCTCACGTTTAGCGAAAATGTAGACCAACGGTTCTTTTCCGTAACAACTTCAGGCTTTGGCTTAGGTAGCTGAACAGGCACTTCAATACCATGGTCTTCAAGGATTTTTTTGTCATCCTCAGCATCATCTGAATCAATAGGAGGGTAGATACCTGCTACCTTGACTGCTTCATTTAAGACTCCTGCGTCATCAAAGCTTTCCAAACTATCCCGAGGCGCTTGTGCTGTCTTGGCGTTCTCACTGCCAGCTACAGCCTCTTCTTTAGCTTTAGTTCTGCCGTACCAAAGAAGTTTTTCCTGTTCCTCCTGAGAGAGATCTTCTGGATTCGATTGGATTCCATCAGAAGTGGCAAAGCGCATACTCAACTCACGCTTCTCGAGGGCTAAATTCGCGTTTAGTTTTTGCTTTCGTGATATTCTCTTAGTCAATGAGTCTTTGCTCTTTGCTTTGCCACTATCTGCTTCGGAGGCTAATTCGCCTGAAGCGACTATCAGTGCATCAGAAACTTCTTCCAGCTCAGCCTCTTCGCTTTTTGCATCAGAGCCGGGTCGACCTGATTTCCTATTGTGAAAATCTCCAAAATGTAATTGCTGACTTACATGTGGCTGAGACTCCGCTGGCAGTTTCCTACTCCGCTGGCGTTCTCCCTCATCCTCTAGCTTTTTAGATAACAACGATTCACTTTGGGCTTTCAAAAGATCAAGTTCCCTACCATGATCTAAGGTAACTTCAGGCTGTGAAGTTTCAGAAGAGGAAGTGTTTAAAAAAACACCGCCACCGGCCAGAGCTCCACTTCGTGGGGCAGTGGATGGAGAGGATAAGCCTTGTGTTAGTTGAACCTTAGGCGATTTCTCTGGCAACGTTTCAGTAGTTAGCTTTGCCCCCTGCTGGGCCTGATCTAGGCCAGCCCTGAAACCAACCTTGTTACCCGCCTGAAACTGATCTCGAGAAACTGAGGTTTGGGCGTAATCCTGTGCAAAACCGCTTAAGGCGGTATCGGCATTGATCTCTGTGAGGTTCTGGCCGACAAACTTGGAATTAGACTCCATCGGTTTAGCAGAAGGAGGTTTGGGAAGCATAGATGGTGAGGGAGGACTTTCCCTTGAAATAGGCATAGGCTCAGAGACCGGGGCATGCGAAGGAGCAGGGAGCACAGGTGCATCCAATGAGCTGGGGTCTACAGGAGAATTTTTTAATGCTTCTCGGTTCTTGAGGAGGGAAGACGAGACATCCTCGTCGTTCCCGAAGGGCTGGGAACCCATACCAGGACTTCCTTCTAGCTCAGCTTTTTCTTTTTCAACATCCATGCGAAAATGATCACCCTCCGCAATATCTAGAAATTGCTTTCGTACAGGCTGAACAACCTCTTGTATTTGCCTTAAAGTAAGATCCCCCTTTCCAATTGTTGACTTACCAGAGGAAACTTTATCAGCAAGTCCATCACTGATAGGCATCGAAGTGCTCCCTGCTGCTGGAGTCTCTGCTTCAGGCTCTGGGCTGGTCAGGTCGAGGCCAAGGGGAGCAAGAGCAGAAGAGACGGATGGTCTACTGGGAGCAGAAGCAGGTACCTCCGCCTGTTTTTCTAGAGGAGCTGTACCTTCGCTGTCCTTAACGGCAGATTTTGTATTCATAGTGGGAGAGGACCTCGGGGCCACATCATCCGTGAGAACATTTCCACGAACACTACCCGATAATAAAGTGCCATCCCTGAACTCATCGAAATTCTCATTGCGCTCAGAACCTTGGCGACCTTGTTCCAGAGACTGCTCACTCTTGTACTTACGGTCAGTTACAGCCTCCTCCTCATCTTCATCGAACATAGAGCCCGAGTTATCAAAGGGATCTGAAGTATTCTTTTCACTGGTAGCAGATGAATTAGCTACAGCAGGCAAGTCCGCTTCGAAGGCGACTTTAGATGCCGTCTTTTGCTCTAGTAAACGAGGGAACCACACACCACCCAGGAGAATCGCTAGACTGGCAGCAAGCGAAAGAGGCACGAGAGGGTGAAGATCTTTGAAAAAAGATTTTTCGGGTGGTCGCACCAGATTGCCTTTATCCTTATCAACCTCGGTACTATTATCCCATAATTCACGCAATGCGGCGCGGCGGCCTTCGGATAGCTGAGCAGGAGCAGTTGCATCGGAATTCCAGAGGGCATGGGAGGCTTCCCCTGCCAAACCAAGAGTCTTCTCCATTTGCTCACGGTAGGCTTGAAGTTGGGAATCGCTGGCAAGAAGACTCTCTAATTCTTCTTTCTCGGCTTCGTTAGCCTCTCCAAGCAATAAAGCCAAAATACGAACTTCAAGTTCTTCACGGGGAGAAAGGTTTTCTGATATTTGGTCAGGATCGTTCATCGGTATTGTGCTGGTTGGGCCAGCTTTATGGGGTAACGCCGTTTTGTTGGAGTTCGAAAGCGAGTTGCTTTAAAGCGTGGTGGAGTTTGTAGCCTACATTGCCGACTTTTAGCCCCATCCGCTCACTGATTTCCTTGTAAGAGAGTTCCTCGACAAACTTGAGACGCACAATATCCCGCGCCTCCGAGCCGAGTTTATTTAGAGAGAGCATAGCGAGACCAATATTTTCAAGATGCTCGATACGTTCGTCAGGCAAAGGCTCCTCATCGACGGGCTCTGTAATAGCAGAGCAACGGTCAGTACCACTGTCCTCCCCTTCTTGGCGAAATGGGACAACTCGGTTATACTTTCGATGGTGATTCATGGCAAGGTTATGTACAGTACGATAAAGCCATGCTTTAGGTTGCTGGACATCATTCAGACGAGTATGCAAACGCAAGAAGGCATCCTGCACTAAATCCTGAGCTGTTTCAGAATTCTGAACGAGTTTCATAGCATATAGCAGTAGCGGGCCTTCCAACTCCTGGAAGAGTTCTTCTAGGGTTGGAGGCTTGGAACTCCTCTTCTGGGGTGGTTCCGCCACAGGTAGGCTCATTCAGCAGTTACCGCAATTGCGCGCTCCTGTTTTTGGGTGGGTTGAAAACATTGTGCATATTATCAAGACACCCTTCATCCAAGAGCATTAGAATTTTTTTTCAGAATCTTAAAAATGATAGTGCTTAGGAATCTTTCTGTGCCATCCTTCGCAAGCGAAGTAATGCCCAACCTACGCCAAGAACAACAAAGGGAAGGCCAACCCAGAAGGCCATGCTAGTCACGACTTTGCCAAAGGTTGCGGGATTGTCCTTGGCAACTGTCTTCAGCCCCTCCTGAATACCATCGCTAACTTGATGGGCGGTGATAATCATCGATGCAGTAAGGCCAGCTGCAAGGATCTGCTTTGTAGGCAGACGTGCGAGAAAGCTAGAACCGCCATCCACAAACTTTTCATAAAGGAGTTTCTTCGTGGCGGGACTATCAGCTTGGCGTGCTAGGCCAGTAAGGCGAGCGACGTCGTCGGGGGAAGCATTACGAGCGAGGTGACGAACAGCATCATCCCCAAATTCACTAACAACAAACTTGGAGATCCCAGGGTTCTTGACCTCCAGCTCAAGCACTTCAGCGCCAATACGACGGGTCAATGGCAGAAGTTCGTCGGAACGGGTGGCAAGCATTCGCGCAGAGGCAGGTACTTTTGCTGTTAATTCCCAGACTTCATCTCCGTGCCTTGCCGCCAGCTCTATCAGCTCAAGACCACCATTACGGGCAGCAGCCAGAGTTTTAGTACCATGACGAAGTGCAGCCTCATTAAGCTCTCGAATGGCAATAACACGAGCCTCGGCAGGCAGTGTACGCCCACTGACCTTAGCAGCGGCCTCAAGAACATCATCAACAGCAGTTGCAGCTATCCGTACAACTGGTGCCTGAGCAAACGTGGAAGTCACAAAGCAAACAAGCAGAAGCGGTATTAGATTAAGCTTCATTAAAAATAGATTAGGTAGTCCCCAGAAGGCTGTCCACCAACTTCTGGTTGCGTAGGCGATGCTGCTCCAGCCGAGTTTGCACACGTTCGTAAATCATACGACGGATATCGCGGCGAGTAGTTTTAAGGGAGTCAATAAGCTGCTTACGCAAGTCACGCTTGAGGACGACTTGAGCCTTGTGGATATCGTAGGCACTCCAAGCGGCACCTCCGACTTCAAGTACAACCAACAAGGCTTCCCCAAATGGAAATGGACCGTCTAGCGCAGAAGCGGTAACTCCAACACCGGTAGCAGTAGCCATACGAGCAGAAATATGGCCAAGAACAGTTCTAGAAGCGGAGACAGTCGCTTTGGCAAAAATGGCGGTTAAAGTTGCTCCAATGACACCAAAAGTGGTATGCGCAGAGATATCGCTGAGGGTGGTTTGGAAGGTTTGCTGATGATGTTGAAAGCCTCGAAGGAGTTCTTCTCCTCGCTCAGCATCTCCGTATTCAAGGGTGTGTGCATAGGCAATAATTGCGGTGGAGAGCTTCGTAGCGCGAACAGCAAGCTCTTCTTCGTAAGCAACCAAGCCCTTCTCAACCTCAGCCATTAGTATCGATAAGGGCATGCCAAACTCGGGTCGGAGCCGATCATCTACAAAACTAGGTAGGTCGCTAGAGCCCGAGACTTGATCCTTGGTCATGAGCCAAGCTAAGTGACTAGTTCCCTTGAGAGAGGCCAACTCCTCGAGCAGCGGGCCAACTTTTTTAAGAACCTTGGAAATATCTCTTTCCAAAAGGTTTTCTAGTTCCTCAACCGTATCCCGAGCAAGTATATCGTTGGCATCGTAGGATTCCTCGAGCAGCTCATTGCAATGGGTCTCAAGGAGTTTGTCCCATGAAGGAGCAAGTGGCAACTCCGGCTTGAGAGATAAAGAAGATTGGGGCAAGTGCTCTGGATGAGGTACGAGTACTGAAGTGGACCTTGAGGTTCCAAAAAGCACAAAGCCAAGTAACCCCAATGTGAAAAGCAGAAGAACTAAAGCAGACTTGTCTAAACGGGTCAGCATCGTGGTATGGGTTAGATGCAATCCGCCACTTTAGTGTTCATTGGTAAGGACGGTCAGGCCTTTTCTTCCTGAAGATATTCCTTAGCCTTATAACGCATGGCAACCGGCACATAGGCAATCGCTCCAATGAGAATAAATACACTCCAGAACCAGAGTTCGTGCGCAAGGCTTAGCTTAGCCTGACCTTGAGAATCGGTAAGAATTTTCGTAACCATCGCAGTCAGGAAATTTCCGAGAGAAACGGTGAAGAGAAACAAGGCTAGAATAAAAGATTTCATGTGCCTCGGCGCTTGAGTATAAGCAAATTCCAGCCCGGTAATCGAAACCATTACCTCTGCCCCAGTGAGCAGTAAACAAGCAAGGATCTGCCAACCCACATGCGGTTCTCCACCAGCATCAACGGCCATCTGGATGATAGCGACCATGGCAAAGGCAAGAGAAGACCCAAAAAGACCAAGACCGATTTTACGTAGGGGTGTCAGTGGAAATATCTTATCCAGCGCTGGATAAATCCAGTAATTGAAGACAGGAATTAACAATAAGATAAAAAGCGGATTGAATACGGAGGCGACTTGGGCAGCCAACATTTCCTTTCCACCTACCAGAGGAATCCATTCAGGAAGTATACGGTCCAGTTGCTTGGCTTGAAGCAACCATGTCGTACCAATCTGATCAAAAAGGCACCAGAATAGAATTATGAATGCGAAGATGATGGATATTCGGCCAATAGCCTGCATGCCCTCCTTGGAAAAAGTCTGCTTGAAGTAGACACTAGCCTTAGCGGGAGGCTGGATGTGAATAAATTTGTGGCGCCCCATCCAGAAAACTAGCGTGGCCAAAGCCATCAAAACACCTGGCAAACCGAATGCCCAATGTGGCCCAAAAAGGATTTCACCTTGGGCCTTTTCACCCACCAAGGTTTCGATAAAGGGATGGACATATTCCCCAGCACGAGCTTCCAAGAGCCAAGGTGTGAGCAGTCCACTGACGAAAGCACCGAAATTTATAGAGAAGTAAAACCAACCGAAGACCTTGGACAGCAGATGCCCATTACTTTGCCCGAATTGATCACCAACATGTGCAGAGACGCAGGGCTTGATGCCTCCAGAGCCTATGGCAATGAGCACAAGTCCTGTGAAGAGCCAAGCCCGAGTGTCACCAAAAGTCTCCATGAAAGCTAGGCAAGCATGTCCTGCACAATAAGCTAGTGACAGTGTAATAATGGTTCGGTACTTACCCCACCAGGCATCTGAAAGCAGTGCACCCATGAGAGGGAAAAAGTACGCCGAGGCCACAAAAAGGTGCGTCCAACTCTTAGCCTCCTGATCGGTAAAGGTGTCTAGTAATCCTCCAGGTTGCATCAGGTAGGTTGTCATGTAGACAAACAGGATGGAGCGCATCCCGTAGAAGGAAAAACGCTCCGCAGCCTCGTTTCCAATAATGTAGGGAATCCCCTTAGGTAGTGAGGAGCTCTTTACGGGGGCAGTCAGATACTTGGACATGAAATAAAAAGCAGCGCACTGGAAGCGCGGCGTCAAACTTTCAGTTTCTGACTCAGGAAAACAGACCTATCCTTCTCCCCAAGATTGGGTCGCAAAATTAAAGAAGTATCGAGGGCTGGAAGAACCAATATGGTAGTAGAACCAGATTGGGAACCCTCCGGCCAATGGTGAGCTTTGGGAGAATAATGGAAAGATCGTACTCGAGGTCCAGCACCAGCCCAAACTTTCGCCAAGATATAACCAAGCAGAGTTGTTTGTGCTAAGAGTGCTGACATAAACCCATCCCAAGGATTCGTGAAAAATCCAATTAGCATCCTTCACATAGAATAGTCCAAACCAATCATGATGAAACCATTGGCCGCCAAGTGAAGTAGCAGTATTGGTGAAATTGGTTCCGACTATTACATTTCGCGTGCTAGTAGCCGTATTACCAGCAGCATCAGTGACACTGTAGATTACCGAGTAAGAACCAGGAACAGAGGTATCGACAGAATTGCTTAAGGTGACAGGCAGAGTCCCGTCCACATTGTCGGTGGCAGTGGCACCAGCATCGCTGTATGTGGCTCCAATTGAGAGAGAGATGTTCGTCTCTCCGTTTACAGTTATTTCAGGTGGAGTGGTATCCGCACCAGCTTGTACTGAGTTGATTTGATTACGGAGTGTTTCTGTACCCGGGAAACCTTCACTGAGATATACTACCTCCCATTGATCATGAGAATTGGTATTGGCTACACCGTTAATCACTACAAATAGAGGAATCCCATTGTTAACTGTGAACTGGTTAAATACGGACAGAGTCGTATCATCTGCAACCAATGACATTCCAGCATCGCTAATGAACTCATCAGTAAGGTCAGGCATACTCGATTCTATATTTACACCGATGACGGTTACCGGAACACCATTGTCGTTACCATTGCGAGCATGGAAGTACTCTTCGACCTCTTCGACTAAAACTGGTGAAGAAGTCTTGCAAGGGCCACACCACCAAGCAAAAAAATCCAATACAACTACGTGGCCAGAGTAGTCTGAAAGACTTAGATCAGCCCCTGTTGCACGGTTCTGAATTGTAAAGTCTGAGGCGACTTCCCCCGTGGTGGTAGCGTCAAGACAAAGACCCATCATTAGGGAGACACAAAGCAAGAACCTGAGAGAAATATTCATGATTTAAAAGTTTAGGGAGAAAGAACCTTCCAGATAAAGCCAATCACGATCTTGGTAAAGGTGGTAGTATTCAACCTGCCCAGGGCCAGGTTCATCGTAGTGCGACTGATAGTGGGCCACCTGAAACCGAAACGCTCGGTTAGAATTGGTCCAACGCACTCCGCCGCCGAGTTGGAGGGCTTCCATAGAAGGTGCTGCACTTGAGATGACAGCTACATCCTCGATCTCTCCAGTATCGTCATAGTGGCGACCAGCGAGGCTTAAGGTCCATTCGTCATCAAGTTCATATTCGAGAGTGAGCCCAAAGGTTGTAGAAGTGAAAGATGGGTCTTCTTTGGTGAAGCCAAAGGTAGGTCGCCAGACCCAATCCTCTCCAGCCGCATAATTGAGAGAACCCTGATAGCTGAAACGATTTTCGCGGGCAGTTGTATCGATGGCTGAGAGCTGGTGTAGCGTGCGTATGCGAGGAGTGAGTATATTTTCCAGTCCAAACGTACCAGCCCAAGTTTTTAAACTATTGATTCCGCGAACTAGTCCTCGGCCTATTTTCCACTCATAACCGGGGGAAACGATGTCCGACTGATGAACAATATCAAATTGTGCAAAGCCAGATGCAGGCATATATTCCCAGCGAGCACCAGCGGCTATATTCCAGCCCCGAGGTTGAGCAATTGAGTACAATGAAGAGGCTTCATTGATTTGGCGAAAGCGTTCATCAATCCATACTGAACGAAAGTCTGCATAACCATCATAGAGCCCGCCAGAAAGGTTGAGCAAAACTGGGTCAGCCCCGGTCTGCCTAAGTCCAGCCTGATAAGAGAACATTTGCTCAGAACGCTCCACCGGGTTCTCTACCGAGAAGGCATGAGGAGCTGGTGGCGGCTGGTAGGCAATATCAATCTCATTACGTGTTATTGAGAGATCGATATCAAACCCAGCCAAGCTGCGACGGTAGCGAAAGGAGGTATCAAGTAGATCTACTGAATCCGACTGCAAGGTTTCCACCGAAGCTTCGAAAAGCTGGCTCTGGACCGACTTAAGCAACTGATCCAGCAGGTCTCCGTTCTTGGTGGATGTAGGAGGTTGAGGAGCAACTTTCTCTAGTCCAATACGATCCACGACCTCACGAACTTGAGCAGCACCATCGAGTCCAGTGAATTTAGCCACCACATTCCATGAAGGGTTTTCTGGTGTGGTTTGTTGTCCGTCCAATACCACGATGTAAGGAATACCTCGACCCCCAAGAGCTTTATGGGTTTTGCCCTCAGGATCGTCTAAGACGTGCTTGAGTCCGGCACGGTTGACATAGGATCGTGTGCGAGCGGGCAAAGACTGATCAATATTAACACCGATTACTTCAACGGCAATCCCTTGTGGGTTGCCACCAGTTTCAAGATAGTGCTCCCGGACTCCTCTCTCCAACTCAAGCGATGCAGGAAGACAAGGAATACACCAATGCGCAAAAAAATCCAAAACAACGATCTTTCCATTGTAAGCATCAAGGCCAACAGATGCCTCGCCCTCCCATTTTTTGAAATTTAGGGAGGATATATCTTCCGCAACAAGGACCACTGTAAAGAAGATTGGTTGAACCCAGATTAGTGGATGGAAGAGCAGTCGCATAAAGAACAGTCGAGTGGCTGAAAGCGAATCTTACAAAGAATTAATCTGAAACCTGCAAGCGGTAGAATGCATTCGGGTTTTGTGGAGTGCCTAGGTCAAGCTCTCGCTTTGCGCCAGTGCCGATGATCATGTTGCCATGGTTTGACCAGGATTTCAGATCTGTGGAGAGTTGCACCTGATAGTTGAGTCCAGGAAAAGTTTGGATCTGGAGAAAACGAGTATCAGCACTCGGGCTGCCGACTGGTTCGAGCAAGGTGGGAAGGACAGTCTTTTGGTTGGGATCTCCACCGGCAGTGACTTCCAGACCATCCGGAAGAGAGTCGCCATCAGAATCAGCTTTGAGTGGGTCAGTGCCGTAAGTATCAATTTCTTGAGAGTCGGTTAGGCCATCATAATCACTGTCTGCACGAGTTGGACTTGTACCAAGCTGTGCTTCACGCCCTGCGCTTATACCATCAAAATCTTTGTCCTGCTCATCTACGTAGACAAAGAAATCGTCCACCCAAACCTTCCCTTCCATTTCATCTGAGAGATTGACAGAAGCAAGTATAGCAACTCGAAAACTGTCCTCTTCCTCTAGCGTAAACTTAGCTCGATCTGCTGCAACACAGAGCCATGAATCTGGACTGCTTTCGTAACAAAAAATTAACATGTTGGCAGTGTGAAGGTACTGAAGCTTCACACGCACGAAGGAATCCTGCACGGTCATACTCTGATCATAGTAGGAGTATACTTCCTCACCAATCGATTCTTCAAAAATAAGCCTACGTGTCACTGAGCCCGTAAGTTGCGTATTCTCTAAACGAATTCGAAAACCGTCACCATTGTAAGTGGGCAAATCGTTCAAACAAAAGAAGATGCCTGCAGTTGAAAGATCTCCTGACTCGTGAGTCCCTGGGACAGATAACAAAGCCTCAACATACCAGCTTTCAGATTTTGGCAGATTCTCTTTCCACGGGAGGATGGTGGTTTGGTGGCCTTCATCAGAAGTGGTAAAGATCAGCTTTTCACCTGAAGGTTCGAGGACGCCTTCCCCAACTTGCTGTACAGGATTATTCCAGCGAGATTCGTTCAGGAAAGAAAAGTAGAAGTCCTCGGTGCCAACCCATGTGGAATAGAGATTTGGTAATAACCCAAATAGACTCTGGCAAAGTAATATCCAGAATGTGAATTGGCCTTTCACCAGACAGAACCAATAAATAGGAGAGCTAGGAAGGATACTTCAAGGTAGCTTCTCGAATCGATGCAGAGGGAGTTCACTACTCTCTTGAGATAACAATTCGAAGAAAAGCTTTATCTAGAGGAGTTGATGGATCCTGCTGAAAGGTTGCACGAACGCGTTCAAATTTACTTAGAAGACCAACTTTACCATCAGGCAAGCCGGTTTGGGCTACCCCGTCTGCGGCGCCTTCTACCTTCACGCGACCATCTTCCCAACCAATATTAAGGTTGGGGCAAAGCTGTACTTTGTAGGTGAGAGCAGAATCCACCGATTGTTTTACGCGAAAGAAGGTAATCGAGGCTTTTGATTCGTCAGCAGTAGTTTCCTGAAGAGATTCTTCTTGGTCGGAAAGTGGGTTGCCACCAAGAGCATATTCGAGGAGGTTGGGCTTGCCATCTCCGTCAGGGTCAGCGTCCATCGCTTGATCCTCGGCGGGGCGGTCGCTGAGTCCATTCTCCTTGGCCCAATTGGTAAACTCGCCATTGCCTCCAGTAGGATCGACGATGGTAAACAGGCGAAGGTCAAAGCCTAGATCTGAACTTGTGACATTCGCATTGTGAACTGAAACAGCGAGAGTGTGCATTCCCTTAGACAATGTCCCAGTACCAAAAAACTGTGTCTGGGTTTCACTTCCATTTTTTGAGGCAAGCAAGTTGAAAGCATCTGGCTGAGTAAAATTGGCGGTACGGGCAATCTCTACACCATCCAGATATACAACAGCAGCATCGTCACAGAGGATTTCAAAGCCGGCATTTATTTCAGCGGCTAGGGTAAAGGATCGCTTGAAATAAGCAGTATATCTATTGCCTGAGGCAGGAGCCCCAATGTCGGTGCCAAGATCCCCCTTATCAATCTTTCCGTATCCAAGAATGCCGCGACCAGATCTCTTAAAACCTTCACCATTGTATCCCTCCGACTTCATCCAAGTCGTGTAGAAATCATGGTCTTTTTGTTTAGGGCACTGACCATCACTTGGAACGTAGTAACTCCAAGGAGAACCGAAAGGCAAGGTGTCTTCTGAATTGGTAGGCTCCTCTTCAAGTATCGTCCACGAGTCTTCAGGAGGTCGTGGAAAAACAAGAACTTCGTGCCGAGCAGAAGCGCTACCACCTTCACTGGAGGCAGTAAGTAGATAGCTTGTAGAATGTGCAGGTGTAACGCTGATAGAACGCTGGTCAGTTTCTATGCTACCACCAGGAGTCATTCGAAGGCTGGACGCTCCCTGCTGGTCCCATTCCAGCGTAACACTCTCACCCTCAAAAATTACGGTCTTGCCACCAAAGCTGGAGATGACGGGCTTTTCCGGTGGTGTGACCACAACCTTCTTTTTCCACTCAGCTAAACAACCGTTAGGATTATTGCTAAGCTCGCCACGGCCATTTGTGGAGATTGTGGAACCGTCGGAAGGCGAAACGATAATCAAAGATGGAATCCCACGAACACCATATTTGCTGTAGAGCTTGTTCGCGGCGTTAGTCTTACACTCCACTGCAGGGAAAGTCATTTTCTTACCCTGCATGTAGGAGAGCTGTTCAGACTTACTATTGTCTGCACTGGCGAAAACCACTTCAAACTCAGCTTGATTTTTATTTCGAAAATCAACCAGAGGAGGAGTAAACGACTGGCATGGTCCGCACCACTTGGCACCAAAGTAAATACCAACAATCTTTCGTGCCAACACAGTATCGCGATTCACCTTCTCTCCTGAAGCAGTCATTAACTGCTCCGGAAAAAGATCAGCCCAAGGATTGGCAGCTTTTACTAACGTACATATTGAAAGTGTGGAGGTCAGGAGGACTGCGGTGAAGACTGATTTCATGTCTGAGCTTGCTGGAGTTACTTACAGGAAGTGCATCCTGCTGCCTGAGCACCTCCCGAAGCAGCAGCGCCGGGCTCTACTTGAGCAGTTAGTCTAGGTTGGAATGCGTAGAGATAAGAATCGGAGAAAGTCATGTTTGGCTTGGAAATGAGCCTTTGTTCATGCACTGCGACCGTGTTGCACCCTTGGAATATCAAGGCAGTGAAAAGTGTAGCCAAGAGGGAAAAGGGGGATTTTTTGCGGGGGAGCATTCAGGGAACATAGAAAATGTAGTACCTCGGGCAATTTTTTTTTAATAAACTTTATTAAGAGGCAAATTAATGCCCTGCTTATTAGACTGAATAAGTTCACGTACAAAGGATAGTGAGAAGGACTGGAAAAATTGCTGCTGCTTAATCAGCTAGAGCAATTGTAACTATGGAGAATCAGAAAGCGCACTCCTAAATGACTGAAAACCCTTACGTATATGAGGTGCCGCATGACCAACTAGAGTCTCCTCTAATTTGAGAAGTAACTGTACATCCTTCTGTTGAAGAAGATCGGCGACCTGCGAGGCTATGGCGGCATCATGCGAAGCAAGTGCATGGATTAGTTTTTGCAGATCTGTGCCGTAACGCTTGAAAAGCGCCTCTCCGTATTCACGGGCAGAGGTAAACTTATTGTCAGCATCACAATCCAGCCATACTGGATTGCTGGCTCCAATAATACCGGTATCCAGATCGATGCCTTTGTGTTGGTACGGTCTGGGTAGTTCCCAGCAGGGTTCGTCGATCATTGGACCGCGGGCCACAACGACGAGCCAAGCATCGTGTCTAGGTCTGGGAAGTACGAAACGGGCTTCTGCCTGAAGGCCACCCTTGCCTTGGGTCCCTTCGAGCTTGGTCTCACGAACCTTCTCACCGTTAAGGTAAAGAGCTACAGACTCGGCGCCTGCCCAAGAAGGTCCATAGACGAGAGCCTTTATCTCGATTTGCTGTCCAAGCTTAGTAGCGAGGTCCCCTACCCCATAACGCCCATCCACCTTCACATCTGCAAGTAGACCCATACCAAAGAGGGCTTTGCCTGCACGGAGGTTTCGGCACAACTGATCCACTGGGATAAGACTAGGATTGGTATCGTCACAAGCCACGTAGGTACGGCCTTGACCGAGGATATAACGTGAGACGTCATGGGTGTCACTTGAACCAAGGCCCGTTATCCGGTGGCCATGGTTAAGCACACCAAACCAGTCACGAAACAGTCGGTGGAGATCGTCCTGCAGCGCCGCTGAAGTAATGACCTCGAAGGCGTCAAAAGACCACTGCGGACCCCTTAGGTTACGGCCAGTGGAATAGTTGAAATGCTCTGCAGAAGTAGGCGAAAAGTTACTGTGGACATTACGCGGATGGTTGAGCTGCACAACCTGTACACCAGGAGTACTACGCATCCGCTGCATGAGAACCTGCCAGTCTGAAGTTTTGTGATCGGCAGGCTTGTGACCGACGTCGATTGGGAAAATATTAAAATGACCAGCGCTCGTGGTAACTTCATTCCCGATGACCGCAGTAAAATGAGCCTCGGCCTCGACATTCTTTTGGAATGGACGATAGTCGGCGTGGACGTTGTGATCGGTAGCCACTGCGAACTCAATGTGCTCACCGGCAATGGTTGGAATGCGCTCTTCAGCAGTAGAATCGCCATGACCGCTGAATGTACGGACATGGATATGAGTGTCGCAGCTTACGTAGCCGGGCATGGGCACCTCACGAGTGATAGACATCTTGAGCTCCTCCATATCGCCTTCCTTAATCTCCACTTTCTGGATGGCGCGTGAATACTCAAATCCACGTGTCGCGTAGCAGGTGTAATGACCAGGACGTAAGTTAGCTGATACGCGACCATGCAAAGTGTAGACGACGCCTGGGCGTATAGCCTTACTCGGGTC
>CAJWWL010000017.1 GCA_913048125.1 uncultured Opitutia bacterium
GATCAACAGCAAAACAACGAGTTGGCAATCCTGCATCTTTAACCGCTTGGCAAAATGTGAAGTAGGAGTCACCGTAGTGGGTACCTAACTCAACGATCAAGCATGGACGCAACGAATGAACAAGATCATAAGCAAATGGCATATGGCCATGCCAATTACCTATTGGAGAAGAGTACTCAGGTAAAAAATAAGCTGATGGACTTTGATGTACGGGATGCATAGAAAATTACTCTTATGGGACAAGTTTAGTTCTAGCTGATAAAGGCTTTTGTCTTCGCGAAGTTGTAGCTTCTGTAGCAGAAACGCCAACAGACACACGAACTTGGGCAAAATCCAAAGAATCCGGCGAAATTTCCCAAAGTTCAATATCATGAACCATGTGATGGAATCGATGTTTAGTGATAGTTCCCTCAGCGATACCGCAATGCAATGAATAAAGCCCACCCTTTAAAGCAGGAAGCTCAAAATTTAGTCGTATCTCAAACGCACCCTTGCAGCTGTTAGTAATGTACTCTTTGAGTTGGATAATCTCGCAAAGCATAAGGACTCCCTTATCGTTCACAAGGTGAAAGCCGAACAAGGGACACCCTATGTGATCATCGAAATCAAGTATTGCAGCAAGTTCAACGTTTTGGTCGGTTGTTATCTGTCCAGAACAGTTTAAGGTTTTAAATTCTAAGATACGTCCCTTGGAGTCAGGGAATGCCTCTTCACGCCACTCACCTTTTTCGACCTTAACTACCCGTCTAATAATTGGCTCAAAACTGAATTCAGGCCTTTCATTTTCATTAAAATCTCCAGACTCCACTGAATACGTCATATCAGATCTCAGACCTGATATATAGTGCTCGCAAACCTGCTTAACTGGTCCCGAAGAAACTATACGACCACGATCCAAGAGGATTCCGTTCGTGCAAAGACTCTGTAAACTAGCTAGGTCATGAGTGACCAAGATTAAAGTCCCTTTCTGACAGAACTCTTGCAAAAAACGAAGGCACTTTTGCATGAAAAAGAAGTCACCTACTGCAAAAGCTTCATCTATTAGGAGTATGTCCATATCCAGGTGAGCAATAACTGCGAAAGCGAGTCTCATCTGCATGCCGCTAGAGTAAGTACGGACCGGCTGTTCGATAGCTTTTCCGACTTCTGAAAATGCAACAATAGAGTCAAATTTCTCTTTTACTTGCTGTGCATCCATACCGTAGAGCGCAGCGTTAATGTAGATGTTCTCACGCCCAGAGAATTCAGGATTGAACCCACTACCAAGTTCAAGGAGTGCAGCAGTTTTTCCGTTTACTTTGAAACTTCCTCCAGAAGGCGACAGAGTACCCGCCAAAATTTGGAGAAGAGTACTTTTACCAGAACCGTTATTTCCTAGTATCCCAAATGCTTCACCAGTACCTACCTTAAATGAGACGTTATCTAAAGCAGCAGTCTTATTAAGCCGACGATCACTACCAAAAATCTTACCGAAAATATTGAAAAACAAGTTACTCCCGCCATCGGTTACTTGGTAGCTTTTTGTTAACCCCTCGACAATGATAGAACCTGACTTTTGACCCTGCATATTTTAATGTAGTTGCTGAGAAGGCAATGATGGATAGAACTTAGGATCTCGGATACGAAAATCTGAAAAGTCGCGGGTGCGGTGGATGTTGTAGAAGGGGTCATTGTCAATTAAATGCTGCCAACGCTGAGCAAGAGTTTGCTTCTCATTTTCGAAGCGATTTTGGTCCGCAGGAGATGCCTCCGCTCCTCTTGTCAGCGACTCATGATGAATCAGATTAACGTGAGGAAGAAATACATTGTCGTAGCCAGCATCATGCAGCTTAAGACAAAAGTCTACGTCGTTGTAATTATGGGAAAAGTATTCGTCGAACCCATTCACTTCTTGAAAAACCTCTTTTCGACACATTAAACAAGCAGCACAGAGACTTAGGAAATTTCCGGTTAACCGAGTACGATTAAAATAGTCGTGCTTCCCAGCACTAAGGCCATGGTGACTATGCGAAGCATATCCGCCAGGCCCTAAAATAACCCCAGCATGTTGAATAGTCTTTCTATCTGGATATAGCATGAAACTTCCCACAGCTCCAATGCGAGGTTTCTGAGCATATTCTAACATTGCTGACAACCAGCCATCTGAAAGCATTTCGGTATCACTATTTAAAAACAGAAGATAGTCTCCAGTACACTGTGGTACAGAAATATTGTGGAGTTTTGAGGAATTGAAGGGCTCGTTAATATAAATAAGACGAAGGCGTGTACCAAGTTCCTTTGACCAGTCTTTCAAAAGCTGATTAGTTTTCGGTGACTGACTACCATTATCGATAAGTACTAATTCGACATTATCTCTTTTGATTGTATTATTGAGAGATTGAAGACAGCGCTCCAACACTTCTGGTTGGTCGCGAAAAGGAATCAAGATGCTAGTACGTGCTGGGGAAAGTAGACTGTATCGAATTTTATAACAGCCTAGGGCATCAGGTTCCGGTCTGACATAGCCTGGTTCTCCACGACGATTAATTGCCTCCTTAATCGCCTGAATCGCACTACTTTCTGCATATGGCTTGGCCCCACTTCCTTCTTTAGCGGTAGAATTTGGATGCATGCGCCAGTGATATAAAATGTTTTCGAGATGTTCAATTGCCTCAGTTTGCTCGACAAAACGTAGAACTAAGTCCCAATCCTGAGAACCCTCAAAACCCTCTCGGAACCCATCAATCTTAATAACAAGACTTCTACGGAAAACCTGAAGATGACAGGTGTACATTATGGAGAGAAAGTAGTCAGGGCTCCACCCTGGTTTGAAAAAGGGCCGACATAGACACCCATCCTCATCAAGATTAGCCTCGTCAGTATATAAGAAATCAGTGCTAGGTTTACTGGCCAAGAAAGAACTCACATAATGCAAAGCATGTGGTGGGAGCACATCATCCTGATCTAGAAGCGCAACGAATTCCCCTTCAGCAAAAAAGAGAGCTTGATTAGAGGCAAATGATATGTGGCGCCTTTCCGAACCCTGCTTAACCTTGATTTGATCAGATAACTTAGAGTAGGATCTTGTGAGATAACAAGTCTCTAATGGTTGCGATCCATCTAAGTATATGCAAAGCTCCCAATTAGAACACGCTTGTGCTAGCACAGACTCGATTGCATCAGTCAAATGAATTGGGTCTGGGTCGTAAACTGGCATCAGCAAACTTATCAAATAAGGGCTATAATCGGTCGATGCAGACCTCATTTGATCCAACTGCCATGGTCTTGGGTAGTTGCGCCAAAGCCATCGCTGAAAGTCGTAGTCTGTGCTCTCCGGCACACCCTCATATTCGAGAAGGTTAATATTACCCCCTAGTCGCAGCATCTTCCGAAACCAACCTCTGCTGCGGCGAAGAATTACTGACCGAAACCACCTTTTTAAAATGGATACAACTAAAGGAAAAGGTACAACCATCCACAATCCAAGCGCCCATCGGATACGCCTCCAATAGTTCATCGCTTTTGCCATACACCGAAGTACTCGAAACTATTATCAACTGCAGTCACTTCATAAACTGGCGAACTTTGTAGCTTTAAGTAAGATAGGGCAGAAACTAGGAATAACCTAAATGATTCTGAGGTCCAAATATGGAGGTGTTCTCGCCTAGCATGGTATGAATCTAAGCACTTATCAATGAAGGATTTCGGCTTACCAAGATGCTCTGTATGGATGAAATTTAAAATGTCTTCGTAGTCTTCGGCGGAATTCTCAGAAAGACCACTTTCATAAGCTTCTATCAAAACGTTAAAGGGTGTAAGTGGACGATCCTTATCGAAGGTATACTCCTTATCCGGAGCTGCGATCACACAATATCCGCCCTGTCTCAAAACACGAAAAATTTCTTCTAGCGCGAACATCGGATTAATTAGATGTTCAATCACATGATTAAAAATCACAAAATCCCTGCTCGCACTTTTGAAAAATTTCAGTCCCTCACAATCCAAGTCTATTAGGTGATCGGGCTCTATTAATTTACTGCACTCTACTTCAGGAAAGAGCTTTTGCGCTTCAAAAGTAGAGAACCTGTCAACATATTCAACAGAGCAAGCAGTTGGTAGACAAGCAGGATGCTCAAAAGCCCCAATTTCTAAACCTGATCCTTTGAGTAGATCATATCCAGTCTGACGTAATTCTAAAAACTTCATGGAATAAAGTTTGAAGAATAAATCATGGGATAAAGGACGATCAAGTCCTTGACTCTGTGTATATTAAAAAAATGGAGGGGCCGAAACCCCTCCATTTATAATGGAAATGCAGAAAGATTAGTTTTATGGTGCTGTTAGTTTAACTGAGTTAGTATTAATGCCATACCCACTACCCTCGATTGTTAGTGGCAAAAGCAAACCTGCCTCTTTTTCTTGAAGTCCGACTCCAGCAAATGACGTTGTGTAAACTGAGTAATCACCACTATTCAGGGAGGTGGAAGGGTCTGGATCATTGGATGAATAGCGTGTTGCCCAGTTGTCGTTGTTGTATACCACTGCACCAGCCGAGTTTTGTACCTGCATAAATGGGTCTTCGATGAAAATATCACTACCAGTCGTAAGTGCCATATACGGTCCAAGCCCCCGAAGAATAAAGTTTTTGGAGGCTCCAGGGGTACCACGAATGACAAAACCGCCAACTAAATCCTCATTTTCGCCAGACCCCACATAGCCACGAGTAGAAATGTTTATGATACGATTGCTGGTGCCACTTTCTGAAAGATCAGGGTCATCAATTGCAACCTGACCAATTCCAGTAGTACCGCCAGATCCTTTGACAACAGCGGTGTATATTCCTAGACCCGCGTAAGCAGTGGTTCCAAAAAATTGCTGAGACTGAGCTTCGCTATATATTGGGAGGTCTATTAGGATCGCAGCTTCATTATCCTGAAGTCCAACCCCAGCAAATGAGGTCGTGTAAGGTGCATAGGTAGAAGCCTGTAACCCTGCTGGATCTGGATCGCTTGCTGACTCTTGAACCTTCCAGTTGTCGTTCCCAGCAATCTTGGTGTTGGATGCATCCCTAAGTTCAAGAGTAGGATCAGATAGGGTTACAGAAGAATCTATAGCGCCTAGTTGACTCATGTAAGGACCAAGACCTCTGACGATTACAGTAATTGTTGTGCCAGGCTCACCCTTTACAACAAAACCACCCACTAGTGCATCATCATCAGTGTCTCCGATTACCTTCCCGCGGGTGGAGATGTTTATTATACGTGTACCTGAAAATGGCATGCTTAGGTCTGGGTCATCGATAGCAACTTGAGCGATGCCACCAGAACTTGGTGACGAATCAGGCGCATCCGGAAGATCGTCAGTGCTAGGTGTTTCGGTTGGAACATCAGTTGGAGTTTCACTAGGAGCATCGCCAATATCAGAAACGTTTGGTAAAAATATAACCTGAGTTGAACTTTCTGTGTAGCCAGAGCCTCCAGCAGAAACAGAAACTCCGGTTACAGCACCACCTGAAACAGTTGCAGTAGCAGAAGCACCAGTTCCGCCACCAGTATCGAGAAGGAAAATAGTGGGCGCATTATCGTAGCCAGTTCCACCGCTGGATACAGTTATGGCAGTCACTGCACCATTTTCAACAGTAACCGTGGCAGCTGCACCTGATGCCGTTGCGTAGGCAGTACTGTGCAAACAAAGTGCCAAAGGAAGAAGGTAAAAGAGATGAAACAATTTCTTCATGTTCTTGAGGGATGCGATTTGGATTTTAGAAAATTAATTCGGGTGATGTGCCTTACAAAGGTTGGGAGTATAACAATGATGCTTTGGCAATATGGTGAATGTGAGGTGACAACTGTGTAACATAGATTACAGCCTACTCATCCATGCTTTCAAGCACATATTCTGTGTGAAAACAATGAAGATTTAAGCCATAGTAAGAGCTTGAAGAATGAAGCAGACAGGATTTCATGACCTAGCCCTATAGAGGTGCGTTTTCGATAGGACCTGATGTCAGACAAAGTAGCAATCATCACCAGAACCAAGGACCGGCAAGTACTGCTTCCCCGCGCCGTCCTCTCGGTTATTAATCAGACATACAGCGACTGGATACATGTGATCGTTAATGATGGTGGATGTTCTGAGGTAGTAGAACAGTCTGTAGCGGCCCACCGTAAAGCTTACGGGGACAGATTAAAGATCCTGCATCACAAAGAATCCATGGGAATGCAGTCGGCTTCAAATGCGGGGATTGCTGCCTGTGAAAGCACCTACCTGGTGATTCATGACGACGACGACTCTTGGGCACCAGGCTACTTGGAGGCGTGTGTAGGTTACCTGAAGAATGCCGGACCCCAAAGTCGCTACCAAGGAGTCATCGCCCACACAGAACGGATTTATGAAGAGACTGACAATCACGGACAACCGATTGAGAAATACAGAGAAGACCATATACCACTGGATCAAGTGAGTCTTTTTCGCGCGGGGTTTGAGAATCCATTCGCGCCAATCGCATTTCTCTTTCGCCGCACTGCCTATGAAGCAGTAGGACCCTTCAATCAAGACTACACAGTACTTGGAGACTGGGACTTCCACTACCGGTTCCTGCAACAGTTTGAGATTGGAGTGGTTCCAGAAAAGCTTGCGTACTACCACTGGCGATTAAAAAGCGCTAGGGTAGAGGACGCCAATACCGTCACTGCAGGGATTGAAGAACACAAGTTACGCCTCAACGAGCTCTCCAATAGCTACCTACGGGAAGATTTTGCAAAGGGACTTAGTTTCAATCTGCCTCGCCTACAGTATAAGAATAACGAGCTTCTGCAGGTTACAAACAACCAGATCGAGACCCTAAAGCAGTCCATCTCTGATTTGAAGCATGAGATCCAACAACTCCAGAGTGGAGTGCACCACGCCGCTTATATGTCTTCACGGGTGGAGGCGAAGGTGAAATTACCTCATCAACTAGCAAAATGGATTATCAATAAATATGAATTCGTCATAGATATATTTAAGCTGAAGTGGCTACCTATACCATCGAGACAAAACAAACAGGCCTATTTCCAACCCTTCGCGCAGCCTCAGTCAAAAGCCTTTGACCGAGAACACCTAAAGCTTCAGGTAGAAAAAGCTGAGTTGGTAATCTTTGACGTTTTTGACACCTGCTTGCATCGCACCGTCCGCAAACCAACTGACCTGTTTCTTTTACTTGGAGCGAGATGTGCGGAGATCACTGGATTATCCCAGCAGATATTTGCAAAGGAACGTATCAAGTCTGAAGAACACGCCCGAATGCTGACCGAGCGTGCGGATATTACTCTAGCCGAAATCTACGATGTCTTAATCAAGCGCAACAACCTTGAATTGGGTCTCAAGGATGCACTCATGGATAAGGAGGTAGCACTCGAACACAACAGCACTTATGCAAACCCTTGGATACTGGATCTGTTCAAACACGTAGCATCAGCGGAAAAGAAAATCCTATTTTTATCGGATATGTATCTTCCAGAGCAGGTGATTGAATCCCTTCTTCGAGAAAAAGGATTTGCTGCAGAAGAAGTCGTAGTTTCTTCGCAAATAGGGCTGACCAAAGGTTCAGGTAGCCTGTTTGAGTATGTCCTTAAAAACTACGGGGTGGCACCTGAAAAAATACTGCATATTGATGACAACTATGAATGGGCTATCCAACCTGCCCAAAAAAGAGGAATCCGCGCATACCACTTCAGCCAAGACCTCCTCCCTAAATGCCTCGCAGAGGAGGCCAAGCCTGAAAGAGTAGCTGAATTTCATGAGGCTTCTGATTCGCTTGCTTTCGGTCTTAGTCGTAAGCGAAGCCTAGAATTAGGCACATATCATGTGGAGGGCCATACAAACGGCACTTCTGTCTTACCTCGCAAAGAAAAAGCTTTCTGGGAAAACATTGGCTATCAAGTAGCCGGTCCCCTGTACTATTTCTACACCCAATGGTTGATCCGTAGAGCCAAGGAGCAGGGCTTACGTACTTTGGTCTTCTTATCTCGTGATGGCTACTACTTGGAAAAAACCTTCCGCCTCCTAAAGGAACGCTGGGACCTTGATATTGACGGGCTCTACCTCTACAGCTCACGTCGATTCTTCAATATGGCTGCCATCGAAGAGATGGATCTCAAGGCTAAAGGCTTTCTGCTAGGACCCAATCCCAACCTTACACTCCGAGATTACTTTTTGAGACTCGGGCTTGAGCCAGATTCCTACAACTCTCTTATCCATGCACACGGCTTTAGTTCGATTGACGACCCAGTTACTAGTGCAAAAGCAAGCTTTCTTGATGAAGAGACCCAAGACCGAGTGCACCGATTATTTGCTGATCTGACGCCCGACATTCTCGACATCTGCTCCGAAGAAAGGGATAAACTTAAAGCCTACCTTCAGGACAATGCATTTGACCCAGCAAATAGTGGAATTGTCGATGTAGGTTGGCAAGCTTCCTCGATTCAATCCATCGATCGCCTCACTCGTAAGCTTTTCGGAACGCCCTCGCGGGGATTCTACTTCGCAACCTGGAACCTTGCAAATGCGGCACTTGAGGAGGGTTGTCAGTTTGAGTCCTTCTTCACACATCTCGGTAAACCTTGGTACCGGGGACAGGTTCTAATTGAGTCTGTAGCTATTATTGAGAAGTTCTTTAGCGCACCTCACCCATCTGTAGTTTCGGTGCAACGCAAAGAGAAAGGCTGGCAGCCAGTTTTCCCTAAAACAAACGACTCTCATCTGCCAGTTGAAGAAATTTACGATCACCTTTGGACAGGTGCACGCACATTTATTGAAGATTTTGGAGAGCAACAACCCCAACTCTCCGACGAAACTGGTCATGATTATCTGGAGGCGGTACTGGAAAGACTTCTTCATCACCCCACACGAGAGGAAGCACAGATGCTAGGTAAACTCCACCACCGCGAAAGTTTCGGTAACGTCCAATCCAAGGCGATTGTTCCCCGACCGGCTCCAAGTCTGCGCTCTACAAAACCGCTAGTGAAAGAATTACTCTCCGCGGAATGGCGCAAGGGCTACCTGACTCTCCTTAATGATCGGCAACGCAGTAAGATCGGCAATTACCACCCATACCTAAAAAAGCCCTGAAGACAGCCATTAAAGACGACAATAGTCTAGTCAGCGAGGAATTGCTGCTGGCATCAATGGAATTCTTTGAGCCGGTGCTTGGACCTATACTCACTCTCCTTGAGCCTAAGAGTTTATGTGAGATAGGAATAGACAAGGGTCGGTTCTCAGATCACCTAATGGAATTCTGTAGCCAACAAGATTGCCGGTATACGGGGATTGATCCTAGTATAGACGGCGACTTGCTGAAGCAAAAGAACAACGCTGAATTCAAGTTGATGAAGTGCAGTTCAATAGAGGCATTGCATGAAATTGAGCCACAGGACATCTACATCATTGATGGCGACCACAACTACTTCACAGTAAAAGAGGAATTAAAACTAATTTTTCGGCACAAAGAAAACCGACCTGTATTATTTTTTCATGACACGGGTTGGCCTTTTGGAAGACGCGACCTGTATTATAAACCAGATTCAATCCCACAAAAAGAGCGCCAACCCTACAGTACCGTTACGGGACCTTGGCCTGGGAAGTCAGAACTAGTCGATATTGGATTTTGTGCCAACGAATCAAACACGCACATTGCCCTAGATAATGGTGGTCCTAAGAATGGAGTACTCACTGCCATCGAAGATGGACTAAGTGAACAAATTGTACCCAAAGGCTATCACCTACAAACGTTACCAATCCTGTTTGGATGTTCAATTCTCTACCCGGCAAACTCGATACCCCAAAAGGCATTGAAAAAGCTAGTTGAATTGGAAAATGGCACTACCCTACTCCATCCTACACTCGAATTAATGGAAACCAACCGAATGACGCTCTATTTGCATTTGTTAGCATCTTGGGAAAAGTTTGAAAAGCTCCACAACTCCTATGAGGAACTGATGAAGGGTTATAAGGAACTAATGGATCAGTATGGTGACCTACACGATCATTCTGATAAATTACTAGGTGCCTACAAGGATCTAAAGAATTACAAAGATAGCCTTGAAGCGCAGCTTAAGAACAATGCGTGATACGTACTTCTCTCGCGGGCAAGGTAAGTAGTTGGTCTCCTGGACGCCCTTGAAGGGAAGATACAACTTTGAAGATGTGATTTGCCCAAGATTGCACGACCTGCCCCTGCACAGACTCCCCTTCTCCAACTCCAACAGTAAGTGTATACTCGTCCGCCCTTAGAGCCGGCCAATCAAACTCCAACTCAATATGCCAAGTACCGGCTTCAGTGAGAGTGACTGGACCGCTTTGGTTCTCAAAACTAGTTCCACCACAGACGTTCTGTCCATGACGATCATGCACTATATAGCCGAGAATTAGATCAGCCGGGGAGCTTTCCAGATGGATTTCAAAATGGAGCACAAATGGATTCCCAGCTATAAGCGTAAGCGACTCACTACCGCTAGTATTTGTAAGAGCGACTCTTGAGATACGAATCTCCTGACGGCCACTGAGCTGGTCTACTTTGGGTGTACGCCATGGTAATGAACAATTGGTATTTTCGCCGCTTTTAGAATAAGATGATTTGTTATGTTTCGTGCTTTCTCCAAAAGCAGTTTTCTGCGCAAGCTTAACATATAGCTCGATCGCTTCTCGCGAGGGGCCATCAAATACTAACTGCCCCTGATCCAAAACCAAGGTGCGAGGAGCAGTCTTGGACAAGGCATCTAGGTCATGGGTAACAAGGATTCGCGTTACGCCTTCTAATCCCTCTCTGAGGTAGCGATAGCATTTTTGCTGAAAAAAGATATCTCCAACTGCAAGAGCCTCATCCACAATTAGGATATCTGGCTCGACTTGGGTCTGAATAGCAAAAGCCAAACGCAATGCCATACCGCTGGAATAGGAACGAATAGGATAGTGTAAAAAGTCACCTACCCCAGCAAAATCTAAAATCTTATCTAACCGGGCCTCGGTTTGTGAGCGATCGAGACCTAGAACTGATGCTGTCAGAAAGATATTTTCTAAACCTGAAAAGTCAGGATTGAAACCAGACCCCAGCTCTAGAAGTGCGCTTATACGTCCCTCAGTGATAACTCTACCACCGGAGGGCTGCAAGGTTCCGGCAATAATTTGCAAGAGAGTACTCTTACCAGATCCATTGGCACCAATAAGTCCCACAACATCACCAGAATCGAGCTCAAAACTAATGCGATCCAAAGCAGAAAGTCCACCTTGCGCCTGAGCTTGATTCAACCCAAGCACCTTGGACCAGGACAAATGTTTGTCGACTGGTGGAAAAACCTTGGAAACTTCCTTAAGGGAAATGTCCCCTGGTTCAACCATTTGATTCCAGCACTAGGGCTTCTTTGAGGGAGGAGGTGTCGGTGGAGGGCCACCAACCCTTAGGAATTCGGGCAAAGACGGAGGTGCCGTAGTGGGAGGCGGTGGTATTCCGGGAGGTAAGTTTAGGCTAGCTCTACGAGGAATCATCTTAGGAGATCCGGGTTGAGAAACTGGCGGTGAACCTGGATTAGTGCCTGGGTTGGTGAAGACCGAGGGTGTGGAAGTGGTCAATGGACCAGCATCGATGGTGATCGTTGGTTTCTCAGTACTAGGATTTGGGGACGTACCTGTCACTGGTTTTGAGACACTAACCTGAACAGCAGTAGCTTGACCTCGGTCTTCAGCATCTCTCATAGCATTTGATATACCTGCAGGTAATTGAGCCGCAATATTCGGGGGGAGTTGTGGAATGAAATTAGGAGCCTTTGTTGCAGGAGGAGCCTTGGGCGCCACACTAGATGCTTGGGGCTGGTTGGGTTGAGCGCCTCCTACCATGACAGTTGGAAAATTAGGCTTTTTTGTAATATTTGCTGTGTTCTGGCTTGGTTTCGTAGAACGAACGGGGGTAGGACGAGGACTAGGGTTTCTGTTGGGAATGTTTCTTGAGCTAGTCTTAGGCTTGGTACCACCCGTCTGAATAGAGGCCGGAGAGGATGACGGACTGGCAAGCTCCAATTCACCAGACTGTCCGTTGTAGGTATATGAAAGAAAGCCTTCCTCATCAAAATTGTTGATTGTCAAGCCTTCTAGCCCAAGTGGAGGTTCATCTCCTTGAACTACCCAGTGGCTTTTGGACGTCTTTTTGTCCATGAGACAAAAACGCCAGACACCGCCAAGACGATAGTAGCCTTTGAGGACAAGCTCAGATTTTTTTTGAGTAATAGGCTTAGGCGGTGGTGGCTTCTTCTTCGCACGCTCTGCTGCAGTTTGATAGCCAGGAGGCAAGAACGGAGAGTCCTCTATTAGGTTGCGTGATGCGCCTTGAGCAATGACCGATTGGTAAAGCCAAATAGATACAAGAATTGTAAAGTAAACCTTGATGAGATGCATCTTAGTAAAGGGAATGTTCAAGGTATGCGAGAATTAGGAACCGTCAAAGAAGAAAAACTTGAACAACTAGCAATTATGAGGCTCAGACAGCTATTATTCCAGAACTTGGTTTTTCTGCCTGGAGTTCTAAAAAGACTTCACAGAATGCCTCGGCCAACAATTGCCATGCATGACTATCGGTACTGGAAGAACTGCTGACTCGGACTACACGCGAAGCTGATTCTTGAGCAATACCCATTGCTTTAAGGACGTAGGATGGACCCTCCTTGGCAGATGCACAGGCAGACCCAGTGGAAACTAGAAATCCTCGCCTAGACAAACGGTTGACCCACCGATGGTTCTCAAATTGGGGCATGATAAGCATTGAAGTGTTGGCGAGGCGTAAAGAATCTCCCCCCACAACTTCTATCCCAGAAACCAATCTCGAAAGTTCTGTCTCAAAAGAGTCTCGAAGCTTACTGTCAATTGGGTTAGCAACATTCAGAGCAGCAAGCATTGAGATAATAGATGGATAGTCTTCAGTGCCGGCTCTATAGCCCCCCTCCTGAGCACCACCTTGAAGTATTGATACATGATCGGAAGACTCAGGAATTTTAAGAAAACCACATCCTTTGGGACCGCCAAACTTATGAGCACAACCAGTGACAAAGTCTACTACCCCGAGATCTTTACAATTAAGTTTTCCAATCCATTGGACGGCATCACAATGGAAAAGAGTTCCTGTGGACCTACAAATATCCTGAATCTCCATCCAGGGCTGAATCACACCAGTCTCATTGTTGGCGGCCATTACAGAAACTGCATGTATGCAACCCGAAGTAATTTGATCCTGTATTAATTCTAAATCAACTACACCATCTGAACCGACACCAACCCATTGGATTTTCTCCTTGTCTAAACGTAAAGCAGGTTCGCGGACTGATGGGTGTTCTATTGAACTAACTAGTATGCGTTTGCCTCTTTCGCAAGTCCTTGAGAAATAATTAATTGCTGTATTGTTACCCTCTGTAGCACCAGAATTGAATATAATTTCTTTAGGTTGACACCCTAACAGTGAAGCAAAGCTAGCTCTTGCCTCATCAAGACGAACTCGTACAGATGACCCCTGCAAATAGGGGGAAGATGGGTTAAACCAGTGTTCCGCATTTGCATTTGTCCAAGCGGTCCTTGCATCTGATGTAACAGGCACCGTGGAGTTGTAGTCAAAGTAGTGCATTGGGCCGTGCACACGAGCAGCAGATTAGATTCAAGCCTAAGGAATGAAAAGTTCCTGACCAGGTTTGAGGTCGTTTTCGTTGCGCATTGGATTTTCGTTACGGCGTGGCGCACGATTAGCCTCGTAGATCTCCCTCCAACGACTGGGATCTCCGTAAACAGAGGAAGCAATTTTAAAGAGGGTATCACCAGATCTCACCTTGTAAGTGCGAACCTGTGGTCTAGAAGGCTCCGCAGGGGTGTCCTGAAGAGTAAACTCTTCAGTGCGATTTGTTAATTGCTGCAAACGGGCACGAAGTTGCTGATTTTCATCTCGGAGCCGTTTAAGTTCTTCTAGATGCAAACTACTGTCGCCTTTGGTTTGATATGGATCACCGGGAAGTTGTGCAGTGACGACTAGCTTGGCACGTTTTATCTGCCCCTGCACTCGGCGAGCCTGATCACTTTTTGGGTCTGGCACATAGTCAAGATACTTCTTGAAATGGTAGATTGCACTAAATGGATCCGGATCTCCAACAGCAGGGTCTAGGTAAAGCAGACCGACTTCTAGGTGTGACTTTGGAGCATCAGTTCGTTGATTGATAACCGATATGAAGTCCTTCAGCGCAAGCGCCTTTTTATCCCCATCACCGTTCTTCAATGTCATTGCGGATTTGTAGGCAGACATTTCCTCCTCAGAGACACCAGTGGTGTTCTCATTGTTACATGAGCACACCAGCAAGCAAGCAAGCAAGGGAAGATTTAAGAACAGCCTGTTGAACCACAGTCGCATCTAATGACCAAAGGAATGCTTTTTTTTGAAACGGTCAATTCGAAGATTAACGCAACGAAGTCATCCTCGGTCTTCATTCTCATTCTGGACGATGTCGAGAATGGATTGTATTTCTTGTTCAGAGAATTCGGGACTATTTAAGGCCTGCAGATTCGACTCAATCTGTCTGGGATGACTAGCACCAATGAGAACAGAGGTCACAACCCTGTGCTGGCAAACCCATGCAAGACACATAGCCGCAAGTGTTTGGCCTCGACTTAAGGCCATTTCATTCAATGAGTGAAGGATCTCCAGCTTACGGGTAGTTAAGGCATCTTCCTTGAGGTAACCATGCGGTTTTGCCGCTCGAGAGTCCGAAGGCGCAAACCCTTTAAGGTAGCGATCTGTAAGCAGCCCTTGAGCAAGTGGGGAATATGGAATACAGCCAACACCCTCCTTCTCAAGTAGCGGGAAAAGATTACTCGAAGCCCCACGAGAGAATAAATTGAATAATGGTTGATGGATAAGGCATGGTGTTCCGAGTCTGTTGAGAATGCGAAAAGCTTGCCTAGACTGCTCGGCATTGTAACCGGACACACCAACATAAAGCGCTTTACCCTGGCGCACGCAGTGGTCTAGAGCTCCCATCGTTTCTTCTAGCGGGGTACAGGTATCAGGGCGATGGTGATAAAAAATATCAACATACTCTAGTCCCATCCGGCTGAGGCTTTGATCGAGGCTGGAAATGAGGTGCTTGCGAGAACCAAAGTCTCCGTAAGGCCCATCCCACATAGGCCAACCAGCTTTAGTGGAAATAACCATTTGGTCTCGATGCCCATCAAACTCATGCCTCAAAATGTTACCGAAGAAACGCTCGGCCTCTCCCTTGGGTGGTCCGTAGATATTAGCGAGGTCAAAATGCGTAATTCCAGAGTCCCATGCAAAACGCAACATATCCAAGGCAGTCTCTGGATTGTCAGGCCCCCCGAAATTGTACCAAAGCCCGAGGGAGATTTGCGGTAGCTTAAGCCCACTTCTCCCACAACGCCTGTAGGTCATGGAGCTCACCTGAAGTCGAAACCGTGGGGTAAAAGTTCTGAGATTGTAGTCAGTTGGTAGGTATCTTTCGCTTCCCCATGCAAAAGAATTTCCAACTCTAAACCGCTTACAGACGAGAACTCGTGTAAAACTTGACGACATGCGCCACATGGGGCAGCGATTTCGCCAACTACGGAGACGACCAATCGCTTGAAGTCACGGAGTCCGCGCGAATTAGCAGCAACCAGTGCCGATCGTTCTGCACAAATGGTGGAGCCATAAGCTGCATTCTCAACGTTAGCACCAGCCACAATCTCCCCGTTTACACATAATAAGGCGGCGCCTACTTGATACTGAGAATAGGGGCAATAGGCGTTATTCTTCGCCTGACTCGCTGTCTTGACAAGCTCAACCCAGTCGGAGTCCAGATATCCTTGGTCTACTTCAATCATGAAGGTTTGGGTCTTAAATTGCTTTAATTTAGTGGCGGAGAGGGTGGGATTCGAACCCACGGTACCGTTGCCAGCACACCTGATTTCGAGTCAGGCACATTCGTCCACTCTGCCACCTCTCCATTAGCCGAGGTATGGGTTTAAGTGTTGAGTTTGATAGCTTGCTGAAAAAGGAACTCAACTGCAAAATCAACCACCACCTGAGTAGTATGCGTTAATTTTGTCTGCAACATCGAGGTACCCTACATCCGCATTGTAGATCTCCTTAAACTCCTCTATGGCCTTCTCAGGATCGCCATTAAGCTCGTAGCAACTGGCTAATTCGTATATGATCTCTTTTTTAGTCTCGTCCATCTGAGGAGAGTCAGTCTTAGCCGTTTCTAGTTGGCTGGCAGCCATATCGTAGAAACCCTTAGCCTTAAAGGCTCGTCCGAGGTAAACAATACTCTTTAGGCGATGTTTAGGACTACGCACTCCTGATTGCAGATGCTGGATGGAGTCGTCTGGATAGCCCATGTCGAAAAGGAGTTGGCCCAACTCAAATTGGTAGCCATAGTCATTGGGATATTTCTCCACCATACGAGCTGCTTGATGATATCGGTACTGCTGCTCTTCACCACGAGCGGTCTCAATATATTCTAGAAGTTCTTCATTACTGGGATCATCTTCCAGTTGTGCTTCCATGCTAGCAATTTCCTGCTGCATCCATTCCAAGTAATACTGAGACTCCATCTCCTCCAGCGCGACATCAGCCTGACCGGATTCTAGTTCTCGGGCATATCCAACCCACTCGACAGCAGAAGCCATATCTCCAAGCTTACGATAGCTAGTAGCAATCTCACGATAGTTACTGAGGTCTTCAGGCTTCTGATTAACCCGAATCTTAGCTCTTTCAATCAACTCAAGAAGGGCATCATCGTCATTAACATTTCGAGCCTCCTGCTCCAACGCGATGGCCTCATCTTGATCTTTAAGCTTAGAGCGAAAATCTTCGTCACCCTCCCAGTTCCCCTTTTCCATAGACTGGGCTACCGAGGCTTGCTTAACGAGTTCTTGTGCCTCCCCATCACCTTGGTTTTTTTGGAAGACGTGGTTGCCTATTTTGATGGCATCGTCGTATTGCTTGAGCTTTAGATAAACGTTCCCAAGTTCCTTGAGATTATCGAAGTTATCAGGTTCAACTTGGCGTGCTAACTCGAAACCGTAAGCAGCCGTTTTCAGCAACTCAAGGTTTTCAGCCGCATGTGCCAGCATTCTGTGAGCCATGATATTTTCTGGATTATCACAGAGCATCTTCTCGGCCTGATCCATTGCCTTTTCAGGATCTTTTTTGACTAAAGAACTGCCCATGATAGAGAAAGGAGCAGAAGTTACCTTGTCGAGAAACTTGGAGGACTTCTTTGAAGCAGCCTTACGCTTAGCAACTTGAGCCCGACGAAGAACCTTACGAACATCTAAGCAACCAGGGTGCTGACGAAGGATATTCATACAAATCTCAAAGGCATAGTCAAAGTTGCCGCTGACAATACTCTTCTTTGCATTTTCAATCTGTCGCTGAACACGATGATCAAGGCTTCTAAGAGCAATTTCCTCAATAGGCGCAGACTCTTCTGGCTGATCGTCTTCGGTCATTGGATAAAAAGGCAGGAATCGGGGGTTCAGCAAAAATTGGGAATGCTGGAAAAGTCAGGTCGACAGTTGGTTGTCAATTAAATTTAAATGGTTGCGCGCGAGGGCCAGAAGAGAATCAAGCGTATGATTTGCGAGTAATTGGGTACGACCTTCTGCGAGTAGCCTAATCTTGGATTCTGTACCAGAGTAGCGGACTAATACTCGGCCGTCATCCCCAAGAGAATTCTTTATTTCGTCCAAGCCAGCCTGAAAGTTGGAAATTGAATCTAAAGGAGTTTTGTCGGCAACGAGAACGTTCGCAATTGCCTGAGGATACAGAGTAACATCCTTACGAAGGTCAGCTAAATTTCGACCCGTGCGTTTCCTAATCTCCAAAACATGGATAGCAGCAATTAAGCCGTCGCCGGTTGGAAGGTAGTCCCCAAAAACAAAATGGCCAGAAGGTTCGCCACCAAAATTGTATCCTTCAGAAAACATCATTTGGGTAACGAGTCGGTCGCCAACACCTGTGCGCAATAATCGACCTCCTGAAGAATTTAGCGTAATATCGAGCCCTGCGTTACACTGTATTGTCCCCACAACAGCAGAACCATCGAGACTACCTCTTTTCATGAGGTCCAGACCAACAATTCCAAGCACCTCATCGCCTGAAAGAATCGCCCCAGACTCATCACAAAGGACAAGTCGATCGCCATCGCCATCGTGCGCAAGACCGAGATCAGCTTCGCCTGAGGAAACTAGATCTGCCATCAAGTCCGGATATTCACTCCCCACGCCTGAATTGATATCACCTCCTTCTGCAGAGTTTCCTAAATGAATTAGAGATGCACCAAGAGCGGAGAGTACGTCAGGTGTAGTTTTAGAAGTTGCACCGTTGGCTGTATCCAAAGAAATCTTCAATCCATTGAGTAAACCTCTGGGGAACATACTCTTTACAAAACAGCAGTAACTATCAAAAGCTAGTTTGTCCGAGGCAACGGATAAGGTAGGGGGTATGCTAGAGGGTGTCTCTACAGAAAGCCTAGACTCGATCTCGGTTTCCCATTCGTCTCCAACCTTATGACCGCAAGAAAGAAAAAATTTAAACCCATTGTCGGAAGCCGGATTATGAGAAGCAGTCAGAGACACTCCCAGCACTGCATCACTATCTCTGACGTTAAAAGAAACTGCCGGAGTGGGTAAAACTCCCAAGCTTATACAATTGAACCCTTCAGCTGCTAAGCCAGATGCTAGAGCATCCCGAAGTTCGTCCCCGCTCGGCCTACCATCTTGTCCGATAAGTACTTGGCCACCATCAAAGCCCTCCTCTTTTAAGTGCGCACCAACAGCAACTCCTAAACGAGCTGCGAAATCTGTATTCACTAGTGGCCCGCCAGCCACTCCTCGAATACCATCCGTTCCGAAATATCTCCGCATCATTGAGAGTAAAAAGCTTGGCATTCTGCCAGCCAATTAGCAACTGCGCCGCTTGATAACAGATCAAGGGCCTGTTTGATTCCATCCTCGACACAATCTGCTTTACCAGCGCACCAAAGTGCAGCACCTGCGTTTAAGCATATGCTGTCGATAAGTCCTTTTTTTGCCTTCAGCCCAAGAACTTCATCGAGAATTTCCATGTTCCTCTCAAGGTCTCCACCTTGGACGTCATCCAAACTACAAACATCAAGACCTAATGCATCGGGCATCCACTTTTCACGTATACCAACAAATTCTCCAAAACCAGCTACATGGCATGTACCACAACAGGCCAACTCGTCCATGCCTGTATCTCCATTGAGTGAAGTATGTACTACTAAGCCCCTGCGCAGTCCCAGATTGTGAAGCGCTGCGGCCAAGGGTTCTACGTAGTCGCGAGAAAATACCCCAAGCAACTGAATCGATGGTCGACCGGGATTGATGAGCGGACCAAGTATGTTAAAAATAGTTCGTATGCCTCTTTCTCCTAAAGCTTGGCGTACTGGCATAATTTCCTTGAAAGCCGGATGAAAGGATGGAGCAAAAAAGAAGGTGAAATTTAATTTCTCCAAAGCCTTTTCATGGTTGCCTTCAGCACCTAGCAGCGGAACTCCCAAACGCTCTAGAAGGTCGGCGCTCCCGCAACCAGAAGTGATGGAACGATTCCCGTGTTTGAAGACAGGAACGCCAGAAGCGGCAAGAATCATAGCGGTGGCAGTAGAAAGATTAAAGCTTCCGGATTTATCGCCGCCTGTTCCGCATACATCGATAGCAGACTCACGGTAAGTATCTACGCCCGGATCCACAGCCAACTCCCTAAAGGTTGCGGCAAATGACCTGACTTCTTCTGGGCTCTCGCCTTTTTGTTTAAGGGCAACTAGAAACTTGCTCTTATCATCGGGATCGGGGGCGGAATCGGCCAAGGCAAGAGCTGCAGTTCTTGCCTCGTCAGCTGAAAGATCTTTTCCGCTGATTAAATTTCTAGTTAAATTTGGGAGAATGTCCTTGCTCATAATGTGCAGTTGATGGTTTGTAAATTCATGATCAGAAGGCACAAGGAAATTAAGCCACCGAGGCTCCAATTGAACATCCGATGAGCTTATATGAAGCCATATTACTGGGTTTGATTCAGGGATTAACTGAATTCCTGCCAGTTTCTTCCTCTGGGCATCTAGCTTTGGCCAAACCCTTATTGGGAATTGATTCTGAGGCGGGACATTTCACAGCACTGGTAGTTTTCGTTCATTTGGGAACGGCATTTAGTGTCTTAACCGTATATCGCCAACAAGTAGCCTCCATAATAATTCAAACCCTCCATGCACTAAGAAAACCGAGCAGGGGAATGAAAGAATACCACAAAAATGAATCTCTGCAGCTAGCAGTTATGATCACAGCTACACTCATTCCGACAGGAATAGCCTACGTGTTCATGAAGGATTCTATAGATGCCTTCTTTGCCGCGCCTCATTGGGTAGGAGCAATGCTTATGTTCACAGCTGTACTACTGACACTGACGCTTATTCGTCCAAATCCCGATGGAAAAGTAAATTTAACAAAAGCCATAATTATCGGATGTGCGCAGTCTTTCGCGATGCTGCCAGGGATTTCTAGATCTGGATCCACAATTGCAGCAGCCATTTACCTTGGAGTGAACCGGCAAAATGCAGCCAACTTCTCATTTCTGATGGCACTTCCAGTAATATTTGCAGGAGCCTTGTTAGAAGGAAAAGACCTCTTGAATTCTGGAATTAACTCCAGCCAGTGGATTGCTATAATAGTCTCTACTCTAACCGCTTACGTAAGCGGACTTGTAGCAATTAAACTGGTTTTGGGAGTAATAAAACGCGGTAAACTACAATATTTCGCTATTTACTGCCTTTTGGTCGGCATCCTCGCAGTAGTAATGCTTAAATGAGCAGCCTGTGAAAAACTTTTGTAATTTTTAAATTGAAGCAATGGGGGAAATTCCTTTCATAGATCGGTTTAAATTTTCACCACACGAAAAATGGGACAACCAAAACGCAAACAGTCCAAGGCTCGCAGCCGTAAGCGCCGCGGGGCAAATAATTTCAAGGCTCCGCAAGTCTCCACAGACCCGACAGACGGCTCTGCGTTCATGCCCCATAGAGTGAACCCTAGCAATGGCATGTATCGTGGACGACAGGTTCTCGACACAGAACTCTAGTATTGTTCATTACCCCGTCGCCATTCAGCCCGAATTGAATTAAGGCGAGAAATGAATAATGGGGCCTTAGCCATCGACGCCATGGGCGGCGACCGAGGTCCTGAAGAGGTTATTGCGGGTATTGCATTAGCACACTCTCTGGGTCAAATCCCAGAGGAGCTTATAGTTGTTGGCCAAAAAGATGTACTAGCTCCACTGTTAGAAACTCAAGGTCTAATGAAGCATGGTTTTTTGAGGATCCATCATGCACCTGAGGTTATCGGAATGGATGAGAAACCTACTGATACACTTCGAAAAAAAAGGAATTCCTCCATGCTTCAAGGCATCGAACTTGTGAAGGAAGGTAAGGCACAAGCGATACTAAGTTGTGGTAATACAGGAAGCCTAATGGCTGGAGGAACCGTTCGCCTTCGCCCGCTTCAGGGTATCGAACGCCCTGCGTTGGCTACCGTCATGCCAGGTGCGAAACGAAATGGAAAATGGTGCCTTATTGATGCTGGCGCGAACCCAGAAGCAAAACCTGAACATCTCGCGCACAACGCGATTCTCGGTTCCCATTACATGCGCGGTGCTCATGGCATAGCTAACCCCAAGGTAGGTTTGCTCAGTATCGGGACAGAAGAAGGAAAAGGAGGGCAAAGAGTTTCTGAACCACACCAAATGCTCAAAAAGCTTAGCGAGGTTATAAATTATCAGGGTCCAGTTGAGGGATTCCAAGTTTACAATGACGAAGTTGACGTTGTCGTCTGCGATGGTTTTGTGGGCAATATTCTTCTCAAGGGTAGCGAATCACTCTTCCATACGATCTTAAAGATACTACGAGAGGAACTTGGAAGTAGTTTGATTACCAAGGCAGGAGCTATGTTAGCAAAAGGAGCTTTTCAAGGTATGAAAAGTAGGCTTAACCCAGAAGAATTTGGTGCCGCACCTCTACTAGGTCTGAAAGGACACGTACTTAAGGCTCATGGCTCTTCCAACAGGTTTTCCTTTGCCAGTGCTATAAAAATTGCCAAGGAAATTCTTCAGCATGACCTAATAGCGGGGATCTCCAAAGATATAGACGATGCTAATCAAATTATCGATTCAATGAAGAATCCAGAACCAAATTCAGCCTAGAGGGATTCCTCAACAAGATCTATGCAGATCAACAACTCCTCCATTGTCATCAAGGGCATAGGCTCCTACATGCCGAAAAAGATTCTAACCAATAAAGATCTCAGTGGAATTGTAGATACATCGGATGAATGGATCCGTACCCGAACCGGAATTCAGCAACGCCATATTTGCGAAGAGGGAGAGTACACAAGCGATCTTGCCGCTAAGGCAGCAAAAAACGCAATAGAGGACGCAAGGCTCAAACCAGATGATATAGATCTACTTATCGTAGCCACCATCACCCCAGACATGCCCTTTCCCTCCACGGCTTGCCTAGTACAAACAAAACTAGGGCTGGGCCAGATCGCAGCGTTCGATGTGGAAGCAGCTTGTTCAGGATTTTTGTATGCCCTCGATATGGCATCCGCCATGCTCGAAACAGGACGCTACAAAAATGCCATTATAATTGGCGCCGAAAAGCTATCCAGTATCATTGACTGGAAAGACCGAACAACCTGTGTCCTATTTGGGGATGGAGCTGGAGCTGCAGTGCTAAGCAGAACAAAAGAAAGCAATACTGGCATTCTAGATTGCTGCCTGCATGCTGACGGAGCAAAGCCAGAACTCCTGAGAATGCCTGGTGGAGGCAGTCAGATCCCCGCGAGTGCTAGCTCAGTAGAACAGCGACAACATTTCCTAAAAATGAATGGACGAGAGATTTTCAAGTTTGCGGTTCGAGGAATGGAACGAGCAGCACAAGAAGTCCTTGATCGCCAAAATGTGAAAATCGCAGATGTCGACAAAATCATTCCTCACCAAGCCAATATGCGAATCATTGAAACAATTCAGGATCGGCTTGAAATTCCTAAGAGTAAATTTTACAACAACTTGCAATATTACGGAAACACCTCAGCTGCTTCCATACCGATTGCTCTAGATGAAGCCTACCGAAAAGGACTAGTTAAGCACAATGACCTGCTACTCTTACTGGCGTTCGGTGCGGGACTAACTTGGGGGTCTACCCTATTACGTTGGCACAAACCATGATTAAACGCATAACCTACCCTATTCTGATACTCCTCACAACCACCTGTGTTGACGCTGGACTGGGCGACCTCAATCCCCTGAACTTTTTTCGAAAGAACAAGGACTTTGAAAAAGTTGTCCCAACGCTAGAGGAGCAACGAACTGCAATTGAACTCTATCAACAAGGCAAGGATGCGCTGCAGACCGGTAAGGCAGGAAGAGCTGTTCGCACTTTTCGGGAAATCACAAAAGAATATCCGCACACCGATGTAGCACCGAATGCCTTCAGCAGGCTTGGAGAAATTTACCGCGATTCTCGGAAGTGGGAAAAGAGTTTCGATACCTTTCAAGAAATCATTGACCGCTATCCAGACTATGAGGGTTTTGAGGAGACCGTCGCACGACAATTCGAAATCGCCGAAGCACTGATGCAGGGCGCTCGAGGCAAATTTCTACGAATTTTCCCTGGCTTTAAGAATTATGAGAAGGCACAGGAATTTATGGAGCAAGTCTACCAGAATGCCCCAGCAGGTAAAACTGCGCCCCTCGCCTTAATGAACCTTGCCAGAATTGCCCAGCAAGAAGATGATAATGATGCAGCGATTGATGCCCTAGACCGACTTGTTAACAATCACGCCCAAAGCATACTCGCCCCTGATGCCCACTTGAGACTAGCAGGAATCTATGCATCTCTGGTGAAGGGTGACATGTATGACCAAGGCGCAACACTGGAAGCGATCAATTACTATGAGGACTTCCTCATCCTCTATCCCGAAAGTCACCTCGTAGGTGAGGCGGAAAAAGCACTTAAAAACATGAGGGAAATTCACGCCCAGAGTAAACTACGTACTGCCGACTTTTACTACGTCTACCGCAAGAATCAACGCGCAGCTATCAACTTTTATAACGAGACGATAACAGTTGCGCCTAATTCCGAAGCTGCATTAATTGCCAGAGAGAAGATTGAAGCCATAAACGCGGGACAAAAGCCACCGCGCTCAAACCGTCGGCCTTTCGGCCAGTAAATTACTACTTCGACAAGGCTGAAGCCTTATGTTACGTACACTTCCCCTTTTGATTAGTATCAGCATTTTGCAAGGCTGTGCTAATTACAAACTAGGTCTACCTGAAGGCCCTCCCTTCCGCACAATCTTCATCCCCGCAGTAGTGAATAACTCCTTCGCGCCTCAGATGCAGATTCTACTGACCACTTCTCTTAGAGAGGCCTTTGCAAGAAGCAAAACCGTCCGTATTGCCGATTCTAGAAAAGATGCAGATGCTACCCTAGAAATCACAGTTACTGGATACCAACGTAGGATGGCAACAGCCCAACAACAAGATACTGGACAGCCAGCCTCATTCTACTTGAACCTTAATGCTCATGGCACACTCGTTAATAACCGAACCGGCGACATATACTTCAAAAGTCGGCCATTCGTGGGAAAAATACAAAGCTATGGCGGAGATAAACTTGTAGAACGCGAGCGACAAAACCTCCACATACTCGCAAGAAATTTGTCTAGGGAAATCCAGCAAGAGGTTACCTCGACCTGGTAGCCTTACAACTGATGCCCAAGAAGCACCGACTAGCTCCATCCATCCTAGCTGGTAACCACGCAGATTTGGACTCGGCCCTGAACTACGCCGAATCAGCAGGAGCATCTTGGGTCCATATTGATATCATGGATGGTCATTTTGTTCCGAATATCACATTTGGTCCACAAACAGTTGAGGATCTGAGACCGAGATCGAAGCTACACTTTGATACACACCTTATGCTCGCTAATCCTCATGATTATGTAGAGGCATTCGCACAAGCTGGATCCGACCTAATTAGCATTCATGTAGAGCCTGACTATCCCATTGCAGAAACCCTTCAGCACATCCGCAATCTTGGTTGTCAGTGTGGTCTCGTAGTAAACCCTCCGACCGAATTGGAAGTCATGCTCCCCTTCCTAGACCAAATTGATCTAGCTCTGGTGATGACGGTCAATCCAGGTTTTGGAGGCCAGTCTTTTATGACAGACCAGCTTCTTAAAGTGCAGAGATTGGCCGAGGAGAGGGCTTCACAGGGGCTAAACTATCTAATTGAAGTCGACGGTGGTGTTGGACCAGAAAACTTTGATTCATGTAGGAATGCAGGCGCTGACATTCTTGTTGCAGGTACCTCCTTTTACAGAGCTAAAAACCCGGCAGCTTTAATAAGTTCCGTAGAAGGTGGAGTAACTACTCTTCCGTAACGGCGACCCTAACGAACAACTTATCTGCAAAACTGACTGGCAGATAAAGTTTCACATCAGTGTGCCCTCCATTTTCAGTTCGAGAAACTGAATAGGGTTCTAGATCGAGTACCTGCCACGTAGTTAGGTCCTTGGACACCTGCACTTGATAGGTCAAATTGGTAGCTTCAGCAGACTCGCGCCAACCTAAGGATATATATTTTAAGCCGTTTGAGTCCGTCACTGCTTCCGCATGGGGCAGTATGCTGGGGTCAGATGAGTAAGGGTTACCATTGAAAGCGTACTCCAAAAGATTGGATATTCTTTGGGAGTAAATCTAGATTTTTAGAGTTACAAGATGAAAATTATAACAATTCAAAAAAAGTAAATATCAAAAGACTTTCTTATGATGAAAATCTTAAAAACATTGAATTTAAAAATTATGAAGGAATTAT
>CAJWWL010000018.1 GCA_913048125.1 uncultured Opitutia bacterium
GTCCGGTGAAGTTGCGCGTAAATTTAGCGCACGAGCCACACCACATATCTTTGTTATCGGTGCTAATGGAAGAGTACTCTACAGCGGTGCAGTGGATGATAAGCCGACACCTGACCCTGCCACTCTCGTTGGTGCGCGTAATTACATCGCCGAGGCGTTAGATGCTATTCTTTCAGGTCGTAAGATTACTGTTTCTGCGACGCGACCTTATGGTTGTGGGATCAAGTTCGAAAAGTAATAGTGTGACTGAGGAAGTTCATCAATTAGACGCTTGGATTAGCGGTCACGTCCAAGGTGTTTTTTTCAGAGCCACTACCGAGAAGGTTTCAAGACAGTTTTCCGTAACTGGTCGTGTGAAGAACCTACCGGATGGCCGGGTTTGGCTCTACGCTGAAGGTTCAGAAACCGAAGTTCATGCTTTTCTCTCTCAAGTCTGCGAGACTAAAAAAGACAACATTACTTCAGTTGAGACTGAGACACAACGCGGTTCACGGAAATACACGGAGTTCGCAGTCAGCTTTTGAGTACTATTTTATCAGCAGTGTTCCAGCCTTCCCTTATGCATTGGCCAACAGCTACTCCTGTTCGATAACTTCCGGCAAATACTAGGCCATCGTTGGAGCGCTCAACTTTTTCGAGGATTTCTAAGAAGCGTCCGTGACCCAGATTGCATTGTGGAATGGACCGATCCCATTTCTTAACATCGAGGAAGACAGGTGGACCATGAATTCCAAGAATTCGCTCCAGTTCAGGTCCAAGCAGTTCAAGTAAATCTTGTGGTTCCAGTTTGCCAATCGCGGTGTTGCGAGCGCCTCCAATGAAGCAGTGAAGTAGGACATGGCCATCTGGCGCACGTCCAGGAAATAAAGTGCTGGCAAAAATCGTGCCCAACAAGTTCTTTCCCTCATTCGCTGGGATCAGCATTCCAAATCCGTCAAGGGGGTGCTTGATCTGCGTCCGGCGGTAACCTAGGGCAACGCATGCGATAGGTGGGTGAGGAATTTCTTCCAGAGGGTTAAGGGTGGATCTCAATGGTTCAGGGAAGGGGAGTGATGAAAGGCAATGGGCTGGTGTGGTCACGACTAGGCGTTCAAAGGTATCTGTTTTTTGATTATCCTTTTCGCTCCAACTCAGTCCCCACCCTTTTTCTGACCTAGCTATTGAGTGCAGTTTTATATTGGTACGGACGTTTTCTGTCCTCATTTTTTGAACCATTGCATCCGTTAGACTGGCCATCCCTTGCTTGAAGTTGATGAGCTTACGGGGTAGGTTATCTGGGTCTTTTCTTTTGGTCTTTTTTAATTTTATCAGCCCACGTAAAATAGAGCCGTGTTCCTGTTCCAGCTTTAACAAGCGAGGAAATGCATATTGGAAGGAAAGTTTCTCAGGATCCCCTGCGTAGATTCCAGATATAAAAGGATCGGCTGCATATTTAAATACTTCCAAACCGAACCTTTGCTGAAAGAAAGAGGCGACAGAAAGGTTTTCTGGTTGTTTGGTTTGGGGTATGAAAAACTCCTTCAGTATGCGTAATTTGCCCAAGAGGCTGAAGGCGCGGGTGGTTATTAATCCAGGAGGAGAAAGCGGAAGGGCAACAAGTTGGCTATCTCTTAGGATGTAGCGGTTTCTGGAGTCCGGGTTTCCTTCGACGACTTGTTCGCTCAGACCAAGTTCGTCAAAGAACTCAACTAGATCTTTAGCGTCGATCATTAGTGAGTTGGGTCCATGCTCAACAATATAACCATCTCTGTGGCAAGTGCGGAGGACTCCTCCAGATTGCGGTGACCTCTCTAATACAAGGACTTCATGGCCTTTCTTGTGTAAACGGTGGGCGCAGGATAATCCCGTCACACCTGCACCTATAACAGCGATTTTCATAAAATAGCGGAGGTTTGGGGCGTAGTTTGGTTTGACCTAGGCTCTGAGATTCAAAGCTCTTCTTCAGTAGAGATTGAATCTTTGCCTCTTAGTGCAGCTTCCAGTGCATGCCAAGCCAAGGTGGCACATTTGACACGTGCAGGGAACTTGCGTACTCCCGAAAGCGCGGCGAGATTACCATATTTGAGTAGAGCGTCTTGAGCATCTTCTTCAGAGTTAAGGAGGTCGTGTAGAATTTTTGAATGTTGGCGAGTTTCATCAAGGTCTAGTCCTTTAAGCATTTCCGTCATCAGAGATGCAGAAGCCTGTGAGATCGCACAGCCTTGTCCTTGGAAACTGATGTCAGTGATTCTTTCATCAAGGAGGTCTAGATAGATCGTCACTTCGTCGCCACATAGTGGATTTATCCCCTCAGATTGATGAGTAGCAGTATGGATCTTCCTAGAGTTACGGGGGCGTCTGTTGTGGTCTAGAATAATATCCTGATAGAGGTCTACAAGATCGTCCGACATTAGGAAAAGAGGTCGTAGGCTTTTTTTATCGCATTAACCAGTTGGTCCACTTCATCCTTAGTGTTATACATCGCAAACGAAGCACGTGCAGTGGCGTTAACACCCATAGATTGCATTAGTGGCTGTGTGCAGTGATTACCAGCTCTAATAGCAACTCCTTCCCGATCGAGAATTGTTGCGATGTCGTGGGGATGTATGCCATCAAGCGTGAAGGAGACTGCCCCAGCTCTTTTACTTGCTCGAGTGTAGCTTGTAAGTCCTTGCATGTCGCCAAGCATCGCCAATGCGTATTCCAAAACATCGGTTTCATGGGCTCTAAGCTCTTCGGGGTCAAACTGCTGCACGTAGGTTATTGCAGAAGCAAGACCAGCTGCGCCCCCTATGTTGGGAGTGCCAGCTTCGAAGCGTTGGGGAATACCTTTGTAGGTAGTCTTTTCAAAGGTCACTCGTTGTATCATGTCACCGCCGCCTTTGTAGGGAGGCATTGAATCCAATAGCTCAGCTCGCCCCCAAAGCACACCAATCCCTGTCGGACCGTAGATTTTATGACCGGAGAATACATAGAAGTCACAGCCGAGTTCTTGCACATCTGCTAAAAGGTGGGGTGCGCCTTGTGCCCCATCCACTAGTGTGGTGACACCAGCGGCTTTGGCCTTGGCGATAATTGACTTGATGGGATTGAGAGTCCCTAAGGAGTTTGAGACTTGGCAGATTGCAAGGACTCGAGTTCGTTCTCCAATCAGACTATCAAAAGCCTCAGTATCAATCTCTGATGATTCGTTAACTGGAATCACTTTAATCAATGCGCCAGTCTGTTCTGCTACTATTTGCCAAGGCACAATATTGGCATGATGTTCCATCCCTGTGAGCAAAATCTCATCACCTTTTTTAAGGTGAGTTCTTCCCCATGAACTGGCAACTAGGTTAATGGATTCAGTCGTTCCGGCAGTGAAGATTACCTCCTTTTCGCTAAATGCATTGATGAAATCAGCAACTGTTCTGCGTGCACCGTGATAGGCGTCCGTTGCTAACTCTCCGAGGTGATGAATCCCGCGATTGATATTAGCGTTTTCTGTCGAGTAGAAGTCTCGCAATCTATCAATTACTACCTGAGGTTTCTGAGTGCTTGCTGCGTTGTCTAGGTAGCATAATTGTTTGCCTCGCACCAATGTGCTGAGGATAGGGAAATCACGTCGTACTGTCTCAACGTCGAAGTTCACAGTAATCGATTATTTTTGGTAAATGATGCGTTGATTTAACCTTTTTGTGGCAAAGGTTTCGTGAAGACCATGAAGTGCTGTTTAGGAAGAAAATCCTTGGTTTCTTTCCACTTTAAACCGACGGCTTTCATCTCGAGGATTGCCTGTTTTTGAGTCATTTTATGGAGTGGTTTGATCAGCACAGAAGGATCCTCTTTTCGATACTCAATTAAGACCAAGCGCCCACCTGGGCGAAGGGCATTGAATATAGATTCCATCATCTCTCGGGGATGTGAAAACTCATGATAAGCGTCGACAAGTAATACCAGATCTATCGTGTCTGGAGGTAGCTTCGTGTCATCTATGGTTCCCAATGTGGGTACGACATTACTAGTGCCCCGTTGTTTCATTCGCTTCCGAATGATGTCCAGCATTTCGTTTTGTATATCAACGGCGTAAACCTTCCCGTCTGTTACCTGCTCGCTCATGGGAAAGCTAAAAAAGCCAGTGCCCGCACCGATATCGGCAGCATTGTGGTGTTTTTTTAATTCAAGATTCGCTAGTAGAAGATCAGTTCTTTCCTCTTGGCGGCGGCCTGGTCGTTCAAGCCATCCTGCTCCTAAATGGCCCATGACGTGAGAAATCTCACGATTCATGTAAAATTTGCCGATACCATCCCTGGACTTCTTTCCAAACGTGTAGGGAGAATCTTTCGCAGGTGAAATTTTCGTATCATCTGCTATTGTCTGGCTAGCGATAGAAGTCAGCGCCACAGCAGTCGCGAAGAACACTTTACATTTATTTTTCACAACCCGTATTCTATCCTACCAAAGCCTTTAACGTAAAGATTTAACGAACATCCAGTTATTGCCTACACTACTCATTTCGCCTTCACTGACCCAATCAGATCATTCCTAAATTTATGAGACACTCCATATACCTACTAACCCTCCTGTTACATCTTCCCCTGGTTGCAGAGTTGGATTTCCCTGATAAGCACCCGCTAGACAAATCATCCTACCGCCGACTTACACTCGATAACGGACTGAAGGTCATTATTCTCTCTGATCCTGGTCTGAACGTTTCCTCTGCCTCAATGTGCGTTTCTGTAGGGTCAATGGGTGATCCTGAGTCTCGACAGGGTTTGGCCCACTTTCTTGAGCATATGTTATTTCTCGGCACCAAAAAGTTTCCTGAGGCTGGTGAGTACGGCAAGTACCTTAAGACAAACGGTGGTTACAGTAATGCCTACACCGCAAGTGATATTACAAACTACCACTTTCAGGTCTACCATGATGCCTTTGAAGGAGCTTTAGACCGCTTTTCTCAGTTCTTTATTGCGCCGCTCTTCACCGAGGAATTCACAGAAAGGGAGATGAATGCAGTTAATTCTGAGCACCAGAAGAACCTACAGAATGATACCTGGCGCCAACTTCAGATCAGGCGTACACTCTACGAATCCAGTCATCCGGCCAATAACTTTTCCACTGGCAATCTTGAAACTCTTAAAGGAATTCAGCGCAGAGAGTTTCTTGAATTTTATAACCAACACTACAGCGCTAACCAAATGACCCTTGCACTCTGTGGCAAGGCCAGTCTGGACCAGCTTGAGGCTTGGACTCGTAAATATTTTACGGATATCGAAAATCGTAACTCCCCTGTTCATAGGGTTCCCTCTGAATATCTTAAACCTCGTAAGGCCTTTCGTCTTGTACGAGTAGAGCCAGTCAAGGACATCCGTTCTCTAACACTCGAGTTTCCCACTCCTCCTGGTGATATTCACTACCAGAGCAAACCGGCTGGACTCCTCAGCTTCATTATCGGTCACGAAGGTAAGGGGAGCTTGTTATCCTATCTCAAGGAGCAGGGCCTTGCCACAGCGCTCGGTGCCTATGGCTACGACCCTGCTCGTGAATACGGCTCCTTTTTCATTCGTATCGAATTAACACCGAAGGGTCTTGACCAGTATCGCCAAGTTGTTGCCCATGTATTCTCATACCTAGATACCCTAAAAAAAGCTGGATACCCGTCTGAACTCTTCCGTGAGCAGGCAATTATGTCTAGGCTTGAAGAACTCTACTCAGACAAGGGCGAAGGTACCTCTCGAGCGATAAGCCTTGCCAACAATCTTCGCCTTTACCCGATTGAAATTGCGGAGCGCGTGCCGTATCTATGGACGCAGGAGGACCCCAAAACCTACAACAAATTTCTCCAGTCATTACGTCATGATAACTTCCTCTGCATTCTTGCTGCAAAGGGTGTTAATACCAACCAAACCGAAAAATACTACGGCACTAAGTATGCTTTTGAAACACTGGACGACCAAGCTTATCGTAAGCTATCCGCGCCTCGAAAAATTCCAGGATTCCACCTCCCTGAGCCCAATCCATATCTTCCTAAGACTCTTAAGCCACTAGCCGAACGTCCGGTCTTGCTCATCGATGAACCAGGACTTTCTCTGTATTACTCGCAGGATACCGAGTTTCAGCGTCCCAAGGTCACCATGACTTTCCGAATTCTTCAGGCTGAATCTACTGCAAACCTACAAAACACCATCCTCAAGGGACTCTTTGCTGACTGTGTCAACGAATCTCTTAACGAAGAGGCATACCCTGCCGCAATGGCTGGTTTAAGTTATGGTTTTGGTGCTGGGTTAGATGGTGTGAACCTCACGGTTAGTGGCTACAGTACCTCTGCTTCAACGCTTCTTCAAAAGGTTATCTCCACTCTCAAAAAACCCAACATTTCTGAGGAACGATTTTCAGCGATCAAGGACACGAATATTCGTGCTCTAGAGAACTTTCCCAAGAGTGACGCATGGCGCCTTGCTCGACACCACAAGAATCACGTCCAAGAGAAAATCTTTTTCACTCCAGAGCAAAGATTGGAAGTTCTTCGTGAAGTCACATTGTCAAAGGTTCTCGACTACGGACGGAAGCATCTCTTCAGCCAAGGGCAAATCGAAGCCCTCATTCATGGCAACTTTTCTGCATCTGATGCCGTTAATGCTGCGCGCAGTGTTAAAAAACAATTAAAAGTTCGCCCTATTTCCAAAGACGAACAGCCATACGAAAAGAAGCTTCTTGTCATGCAACCCGGAGAAACGCTTCTGAGCACGATTAAGCTCGAAGGGAACAACTCCGCTTTTTGGCGTGAATACGACATCGCCAATGAGACCCCAACCAATCTTGCTGCTACTCTAGTTATCGATAACTTTGTTTCACAGCCCTTTTACAATGAAATGAGAACTAAGCAGCAACTTGGTTACATTGTTTGGGGCGGTGCCTCACGTAAGGAAGATCGCCTACAGGCATACTTCATTATCCAGTCTGGAACTCATCCGGCTAACGAGCTTAAAGATCGTGCTGACGCCTTTCTTTCCACTCTTCCGGAAAAGTTTGAGTCTCTAACCTCGGAAGAGTTCGATCGGTTAAAGACTGCCGCTCGTGAGAAAATTAAAGAAAAGCCCAAAAGCATTGCTGAGAAAGCCGGCATCTTATTTGCTCGTGCATATGATCACGAAGGGGATTTTGATCGGGAGCAGACAACTCTTCGCGCAATCGATGCTCTTACGCATGATCAGGCGCTCAAATTATTAAGGGGTATGTTTCACACCGAAACACGCCGTCAGCGTACCTTTCTTCTCTTCGCAAAGGAGCACTCATCAAAAGAACCACTTTCTTCATCCTTTGATGATTTAGCTAAGTGGAAGGCGAATAGGCAGTTCGAGTAATTCTTCAATTCTACTGTCACTTGACCACTATTGTAGCGGCGTCTCCATCTCCGTCAGCTGTGGTGCAACTGATTTCAAAAACACCAGTTCTTAACGGTAGTTGTAATATTTCTTCGGGATTCCCTTTAGCAAAAAAGTTACCATCAATAAACCAGTAAAGTTCTTCACTGCCTTTGGCTTCCAAGATCAGGAATGATTCCTTGTGATCCTCAAGCAGGGCGAACGTCTGACCGTCCAGTGGTCGGAGGATTTCGGTTTTTTTTTCGGTATCAGCGTTAGTCTCTATCTTATCCTTACATAGGTTCTTGCAATCCAGGTTATGTGAGATGCCTGGTAAGTACCAGTCTGTAACTGATACTCTACAATCTTTAGATTTGGATAGGCCTGTACTGCCACAGACTTCACGTTGTTTTAGCATCAAAAATTCATTGGGAGTTCGGGCACGATCTTTAACCCTTGGCAGATTGGCGAAGATTTCTAGTGCAAGTGGGGCTGCATCAGAAATTCCGGTCAGTTCAGGGCAAGGGGAGCCGTTTGGGTTCCCTCTCCATACGCCAACTACGTATTGTTCGTTCCACGCGATCGTCCAAGCATCACGACTTCGGGAGGAGGTTCCGGTCTTCCACGAAATTCTGGGGCGGGTACCTTTCTCGGTATGGCCGTAGACGGTGAAGTCACGTTCAGAACCAGAGAGGATATCACTTGTGATCCATGCTGCCTCGGAGGATAACGGATCTCTCGGAGAAACATGCGCTAGTTTTGCGTAGGCACGAGATAGGTCAAGCAAGCGGACTTCACCGCCGCCAAGAATAAGATTCAAGCCATAGTGCTCGGGCGGTTTGTCTAAAGTAGACAATCCTAAGTCGTGAAGAGTCTCAAGAAAAGGTCTCTGTCCTATGCGTCTAACCACTTCGATTGAAGGGAGGTTTAGGGAGTCTACAAGAGCCTGACGGGCAGACACTCTTTGCCTGAAACGGCGGTCAAAGTTCTGGGGTTGGTACCCTGGCAACCGGAGAGGAGTGTCCCTCAGGACTTCTTCTGGTGTGAGTTGTCCTCGGTCAAATGCCAATGCATATGCAAAAGGCTTTAGGGTGGAGCCAGGTGATCGAGGACTTAGTGCGGCATTATATTGTCCAGCTTGGCTGGTGTTCCGATAGTCAGGTGAACCAATCATAGCGAGAACTTCTCCTGATGGTGCATCCAGAACAATCACTGCAGCGCCACTGGCTTTCTCGGAAGGATATCTTGCCAACTGAACTTCTGCAAGTTGTTGAATAGTCCAGTCCAATGAGGTGCGAGTCTGGAATGGAGTGGGTGTTTTTTCGTCATTTGATAAAGTCATATCCTCTTGCTCCTGAAGGACTGCGTCTGTAAAGTGGGGTGCGAGGAAAGGAGGTGTCCAAAGTTGAAGCTGAATGCCTGATTTGCAGGCGTCTTTGTATTCCTTCAGCGATAAAATATTGCTGGCATACATTCTCTCCAGCACATGATTACGTCGAGTTCTGGCTCTTTCAGGGTGCCTGTCGGGGCGAAGTCGGTTTGGGGACTGAGGAAGTCCTGCAAGGAGAGCTGCTTCTTCTAGGTTTAGATGGATAGGTTCCTTGGAGAAGTAGTGGAGACTAGCCGCGCGTATGCCAACAATATTGCCACCAAAAGGAGATCGGTTTAAATATTGTTCAAGAATCTCTTCCTTGGTTAATAATTTTTCAATCTGCAAGGCGCGGAAGGCTTCTATTCCCTTTGAAAGAAGATTCCTAGGGCGTGGTTTGACGAGGCGGATTGTCTGGGTGGTGAGAGTGGATGCGCCGGAAACTACATCCCAGTTAGTTACCATCTGCCAGATGGCTCGTCCAAGGGCAAGGTAGTCTAATCCGGAGTGTCCGTGAAAGCGTTTGTCTTCAGCTGCAACCAACGCGGCGGGTATCCACTCGCCAGCGTCTTCAAGGCTAATAGGCATACATCGCTGCCCAGCGTTGTTGAGGGTGGTACGCAACAGATTGTTGTTACGATCGGTAATAAATCGGGAGGCGTCGTAACGCAGGTAGTCTTCCATAGGAAAGGGTAGTGAAACCCAAGCTAAAGCGAATAGGATTGTAGCTGAAATTCCGAGTCGGAAGCCCCACTTAAGGCAGGCTCGCATCAACGAGCTTATGCGTTTTGAGCGCACTCCCATCTAGTTGGACTCCACAATCTTGATTCTGCCAGTTTCGCCAAAAGATTTGATTTCAGAGTTGTACATGCAAGTAGCTGATGGTGCGGGGAGAACATACTCCCCTGCAGTTACCGCTTTGGCAAAGTAGGTAAATTTCTGAACGCCCTTAATCGCTTCAGGAAAGATTAAGAAACGATCGTCTCTGTGTTCCCTATGCCGGACATATTCGGAATCATTGGAGAACTCAATTTCAAGCCCAGCCGGTAGGAGGTCTTGTATGGCTAGGTGATCGATTTCGTTACCAAAAGTATCCAGTGATAAGTCAATTCTTACAACCTCACCTCTTATTATGGGGTTTTCAGAGCCTTCGATGGTACGGATAATACGGACTCCTTCAGCATGATTTGAAGGGATTTTGGATGGAATACCATCCAATGTGAACGAATAATACAGTGGTCCCGGTCCTTGGTTCTTAAGTTGGAGCTTGTTAGGAAGTTTTCCTGGAAGAAATGTAAATCTTTGGCGATCAGCTTTGTTTTCCATTCGTTCTCCATCAAATACAAAAACAGCGCTTGTTACTAATTCGCTTTCACCTAGATGGCGTGCATACTTACCCATCGCAAGCACTAGCATAGCATTCTCCTGAGTAGACCATGCGTTTGCACTTCCTAGAGCATTCTGTAGGTTGGCTGCAAGTTTCGCAGTCTGTGCTGATCTAGGGTCCAGTTCAACGTGCAGATTAAGGAGTAGGGCACTGGTGCGAAGTGGGGATCCCAGCGTGTTCCAGTTCTGGATACGTTTATTATTCCACGAGGGGGCGTGTATTTTTTTGGCGATCGCCCCAGCCTTACGACGGTCACCGGTGTAAATATGAGCCATGGCTAGGCGGATTCGTGACTCTGGTGAGAGTTCTTCCTGTGTCTCCAATAGGCGTTTTAGCCAACCCGTAGGCAGGTTGCCAGCTTGGGCAAGGACTTGAACTGAATATGCTCGAATTTCACTAGCGTCCTCTTTGTTCTCATTGCCAAGCTTGCTCTTAATCCATGCAATAGCACGGCTAAGGTCGCTTTCCGGAACATGGAAACCTGCTTTTTGGGCTTCCAGTAGGAACTGGGTTGCATACAGAGTTCCCCAGTGATAGGTGTTCGTTGCTCCTGGCCACCAGCCAAAGCCTCCGTTTGGCTGTTGCATGGACATTAGACGCTGTATACCCGACTGTACATACTGCTTGATGAAATCCCCAGAAGGGGTCTCTGTGGGAGTGCGCCTGAAGAGGTCTTCGGTGTACAGCAAGGGCAGGCTACCGGATGTGGTCTGTTCAAGGCAACCATATGGATACCTCAAAAGCGATTCCAGCGCAGGTCCTAGTAGGGCGTCAGGGATAGGCGAGGTCTCTAACTTACCTGCAGCGGTCTCCTTTAGAAAGCTTGAATTTGGGATAAGCTGAATGCTTTCTTGATCTGCGAGTATTCCTGTGTGGACTTTGAATTCTCGGGCGATTGGAGGGCGTATAGAAATTTCGATCCGTTCTTGGTATATATCCTTCTCGGATTGTGCAGAGATCTCAATCCAGCCCTTTCCTGGTATTTTACCAGTCTGGATATGAACATTAGCAATAAACGTGTCTCCGGGCTCAATAGTTGTGGCGCTCTCGAAATATTGTTGGTTGGTATCTTCGACCGACAGATGTTCTGAAAGTTTTAAATTCCACCTGATTTTCAACTTTTTATCGTCATCATTGAAGAGCTGGATGGGCATCGCGAAACGATCTTCCGGTGCGAGGAATCTTGGAAGCCCGCTGATCACGCTGAAGGGACGCTTCACAATAAATTGCTTTTCGGTAGATCCGAATCTCGATCCATCGGTTGCGACTGCCATTAGCCGAACCTTACCTGAAAACTCTGGAAGTTCCCAATTAACATGGGCTTTTCCATCTTCATCTGTCTCTATGGCAGGTTTCCAAATCGCGAGGTTTTTGAATCGGCGGGCTGGGAAGGGATTTAGAAAGGTTGCAGGCTGGGCCAATCGACTACCGGCGCCAACAGCTAGTCGGTTCTGAATCGGGTTATGGTTTTGCTCGGGGAGCAGGAGTCCGTAGGGGTCATGTAATTGAAACATCAGCTTTCGGTCGGCGCTGAAGTAAGCCAGTGGGTCAGGTGTCTGGTACTGGGTTAGTGAGAGGATGCCTTCATCTACTAGCCATAGGGTAATTTCACTAGAGACAGGAAGACCTTGGCTATCGGTGACATGGATGCCTGTTGAAAAGGTTGATGAGGGTCGGGCGTTTTCTGCCAAATTTAAGCCTAAATTCAGTCTTCTAGACTCTTGATTTATACGAAGACTGGATCGACCTAATGCACGGTGAGGTTGCCAGTCAGGGGTTCCAGGAGAAATCTTGCGGATGACATGGGCGGTAGCCCAAACATTGGGAGCGAACGAGGGTAGTGTTTCGAGCAGGATTTGGCCAGTGCCTGTGGGGCTCAATTCAATGATGTGTTTCTCAAGGATTCTGTCCTTTTGAAGGGTAATCAGTGCTCGGCCAGAGAAAGGTGCTGCAATGTTTAAGGTCGCGGTCTCTCCGGGTTGGTAATTTGGCTGGTCGAAAGTAAGCTCCACTTTTTCTGGTTCCTCGCTAGACCAAGCTTGGCCCTTGGTTCCCGGCTCCTGGACATGCAATTCAAACGTAGCTGAGGCCCCACTTTGTTTGTGCTGAGCTCGGATGATGTAGTTTCCTGAGGATAATGGTTCAGGGCTCTGGTATGAGACCCTGCCGTTGTAGGTTTGGACTGTTTGTGCGAAAACTTCCGTTAAATTGCGCTCTGATTGGTAGCGAAAGTGACCATTGTCATCTTGGCGAAGTAGCAGAGCCCGTGATACCTTATTAACCGTGAATTGAAGAGATGTTCCATCGGGTGCGAGCGAGCCGTCTGGGACCACTACGACAGCCTCCCACTTCTTACCATCTTGAATACTACGGATGCCAATGTGCAACGGGTATGGATTAATCGGAAGAACTAAGGTGTTTGAGACTGGTCGACCTGCCAAGTCATCAACTGTTGCCACAAGTTGGATTTCGCAGGAGCTAGGTGGTTGGATATTGAGGATAGAAGTACCAAGTGTTGCGTGGCCTCGTGCATCGAGCTTTATCTTTCCAATGGCTTGAAGTTTGGAGTGTATGGCTGGAAAGGATTTTTCTCTATCTTCAAATATGAAGTCATCCCAGCCTTCAGGTTTGAAACTTTTGGGAAGGTAACGGAAGTGTGCACGGGCCTGCAAGTCCTCGCCCGGACGACCAATCAAGTGTTGGGCTGCTATCTGGAATCGTAAATTGTCTCCGGGGCTCAAAGAATTAACATCACCCTCGGGTTTGATGGACACTTCAAGTTTTGCAGCGGTAAATTCTTCAAGATTTGCTGTGCAAGTACCAAGGATTGCAGAAGCTTCTTTACCACTAGGTATGGCGAGTTTGAAAGTATACTTTCCTAGTTTGCTCGAACGAGGCCACGGTAGGTCAAACTGTGTAGTGCCATCCTTGGAAAGCATACTCAGCAGACGATGGCTTTCACGCATATCTGGTCCTATGATTCGAAGTTCTACTGGATGGGGCGGAGGGGGATGACCTTTTGCGTTGCGCACTATACCCTTAAAGTGAGCAGTTTCGCCAGGTCGGTAGATTCCACGGTCTGAGAATAGGTGGCCCTCGACTGCATCACCTAGATAGGGTCGACCATCCATTGAGGTAGTGTTATGAATTTTAGTCTCGGGAAGATAGAGGCTGGCGATGTCTTTTCCTTTTTCTACTGTGAGCATGAAGGCCTCAGCATCCGCATGTCTAGGTACGGGAATTTGAGCCAAACCATTGGCGTCTGTCCTGCCTTCGGTAAGGATTTGGTTTGTATCTGAGTAGAGTGTCACTCTTGCCTGAGTCAGAGGTTTCAGTTCGGATATGGAGTTGGCCCAGACTAAAATCTCGTTTTCGGAGTGGAGTAGGGTAGTTCCGATGTCGGTAATATGAAGGACTTTTCGGTCTGCTTGGTTGTAGCTTTCACCGCGAATATCGACATGATAGACTCCGGTGCGGGGTTCGGGTATGAGTCTGCTAAGATCAAGTTGGGTTTCTACAGGCTGATTGGGTATATTTTGTATGGGAAAGGTCGTTTTTCTTACGATAGGTTGAGAGAGACCTTGGTGGGCATTACCATAGTATCCAGAGTACTTGTCGTGTTGGCGCATTCCGAAGAAAACAAGATTGCTTGGGTGAATGCGACTAATGGTGACATCCATCTTTTCCAGATTAACTGAGTGAACGGGGACCCTGAGATGACTTTTCGGCGAAAGGTGTGATCCACGATGGAGAAACGCGATATCGCTGGGGCGCCTCGGCATAAAGATTTTCTGTGTGAGTTTTTCTTTGTTGGGCCAACCCTTGGTGGGTTTTACTCCGGGCAAGAGCATCACAGAATATACTTTGCTGGGTTTGAACTTTGCTTTGATACGGCAGTGACCGTACCACCAACGGTCACTGTGCAATACTTGAAATGGCAGTTCTGGTTCTATGCGAAGTTTTGCGCGTATCTGCTCCAACGGGACAGGTGATGATAATTTAAGATACAGGACACCATCTTGGAATGCGTACATTTCGGGTCGATGACCGACAATGGTCAGAGGTTTTCCGATAGTGACTGTAGCGCGCGCTTTTTTGCCGAGACCATTTTCACCGTTTGCTGGGCGAAGTTCCGAATCGATAACTATTTCGAGTTGAGCCGTATCAAGGTCTGGCAATTTCAGTCGGATAGTCTGTAATGATTTGTCGTTAAGAGCTGTGTATGAAACCGTCTCCTTCGTATCCTTGTTAACAACACGAGTATAATTGGATACCTCTTCAGGCCTAACCTCTGAGTTGAAGCGTAGGCGAATGTGCCTTTGTGAGGAGTCAGTTTCCGCTGCAAGTAATTTGAGTCTTTCGGTAGTGAATGATTCTTCTTTAATAGTGATCTCTTTTCCTGATAGGGCATAAATCGGCCCTAAGCTGTTCACTCCAATATTTCGTCCTACAGGCCAAGACTTCTCAGGTTTGAAAACCAGTTCGAGGGAGGAATTCCAACAAAAGAGGCCAGACTGCGGAGGGGAGAATGTAATAGGGCCAGATTCCTTCCAAATTCCAGTTGTTTTTTCCACAACCATTGGTTCTGGAAATGTCCACGCTAACTCTGCGCGTTTTTCTATCTCTTCCGCCGAAGACGCTAGTTTTCGTGCCATCTCCACTTGGATTGGAGCTTCTGATTTCAACAATTCAGCCGGTTGTTGATCTCTTAGAATTGCCCACGTATTGAGAGCCAGAAAGGCTAATCCTAGCGCAAACCATCTGTTTCGCTCTGAGCAAGTTTTCCCTATTAGGTTCTTAAGTTTCACCATTTTAATTCTCATTCCTCGCTGTGTTCATCATTAATCCTCCGGAGTTTGACAAGAGATTGTTCCCCGATTACGACTATGTCGCAACCATGACTCGAATTGTTCGAACTTTTATATTTCTAGCCTTTGGCTTTATTTGTGGTTCGCGTTTCACCATAGCTGCAGACGATGGGGTGACTCACGTTGGACGGAAGCCTATTCCTGCGCCTGAAATGATTGCAAAGCTACCTCCCGATGGCGGCTCTGACTTCAATCGACTTGTTTTCGAAAAGAGTCCTTATCTTCTCCAGCATGCAGGCAACCCTGTGGACTGGTATCCTTGGGGGGAAGAAGCCTTTGCTGCCGCTAAAAAGCAAGACAAGCCTGTCTTTCTCTCAATCGGTTATACGACCTGCCATTGGTGCCACGTTATGGAGCGCGAGTCTTTTGAGAACATGGAGGTTGGGAAACTGCTCAGTAAACACTTTATTTGTGTAAAGGTTGATCGAGAGGAACGCCCTGACATCGACGCCGTTTACATGACTGTCACTCAGCAAATGACAGGATCAGGTGGGTGGCCAATGACAGTCATAATGACTCCAGATAAACGTCCGTTCTTTGCCGGAACCTACTTTCCTAAAGAGAGCCGTCCTGGTCGGCCCGGACTCAAACAACTCATATATGGACTTTCCGGTGCTTGGAAGGATGATAGGGAACAGGTCTTCAAGGTTGCAGAGGAGGTCACTCGCTTCCTCGAGCAGGCTAGTGCTGGTGCGCCAGGAGATCCGCTTACTGCCGCACTCCTTGATAAGACATTTTCTCAGCTTCAGACTCGCTATGATTCGGTACATGGCGGCTTTGGTCGCAATCCAAAATTCCCCACTTCGCACCAGCTTTCTTTTCTGGTGCGTTACTGGAAGCGTTCTGGCAAGACTGAGGCACTCGATATGGTCGAGCATACATTGCGTCGTATCCGACTCGGCGGTATATATGATCATGTAGGACTAGGTGTGCATCGATATTCAACCGATCGTATTTGGCTACTGCCACATTTTGAAAAGATGCTCTACGATCAGGCTATTCTGGCCCAAGCCGCACTCGACACTTATCAGGCTACTGGCAAGCAGGAGTATGCCAATCTCGTAAAGGAGCTTCTCAGCTACGTGCTCAGGGATATGACTGCATCAACGGGTGGCTTCTTCAGTGCTGAAGATGCTGATAGTGAAGGAGAAGAGGGTAAGTTTTACGTCTGGAAACCTGATGAGATTCTTCAAATACTTGGCAAGGTTCGGGGCGAGCGTTTCTGTCAAATCTATAACATCGTGAAAGGCGGTAACTTTCGTGATGAAGCAACTGGTGACGCAACTGGTGGCAGCATTCCTCATTTAACGAAGTCCATTGATTCAATTTCTGCAGACTACAAACTTACCCCCTCAGATCTTCGCAACGAACTTGATGAAGACCGAAATAAGCTCTTCGCTGCACGCAAGAAGCGAATTCATCCACAAAAAGACGACAAAGTTCTTACCGACTGGAATGGTCTAATGATTGCGACTATGGCCCGCGCGGGAACGGTCCTCGGTGACGAGCTTTATATCAAAGCCGCCCGTCGCGCAGCTGACTTCGTCCTCGGTACCCTAAGGCGCGAGGATGGTCGCCTCCTCAAGCGTTATCGTGACCACAGCGCAGGTCTGCCAGCTCACCTTGAAGATTATGCTTTCCTCATTTATGGACTACTCAATCTCTACGAGGCTACATTCGAGGCGAACTACCTTGAGGAAGCTATTGATCTGAATGATCTTGCTCTTAAGCACTTTTGGGACGCCAAGGATGGCGGCTTTTTTATGACAGCCGACGACGGAGAAAAACTGCTTGTACGACACAAGGAAATATACGACGGCGCCATCCCGTCAGGAAACTCTATTGCTGCAATGAATCTACTAAGGATTGCACGAATGACTGGACGCAGTGAACTTGAGAATAAGGCTTTGGCAGTGATGAGCGCCTTCTCATTGGACGTCGAGCGTAATCCCTCAGCCTATACTCAGCTTATGCAGGCTCTTGACTTTGCGGTTGGACCATCAATTGAAGTTGTGGTTGCTGGCGAATTGGCAAAGTCCCAAACTCAGGCACTTGTAAAGGCGCTGCATAAGGACTTTATACCTAATAAGGTCATTTTGCATCGTCCTCCGGGTGAAAATGCCTCCATTGTGAAAATCGCACCCTACACCGAGAATCAAGAGCCTGACGTTGACGGCGCTACCCTAGTTTATATCTGCCGTAATTACGCATGTAAAAAGCCAGTATCGGCAGTAAATGCTCTTCAACAGATTCTTGCGGAGAGCACACGTCAAAAGCCTTAAAAGGCATCAGTTATTATTGGGCATTTTCTTACCAAAGCAGATTGCTGAACATTTCACGCTTTTCGGCGAGTTCGTTGACTAAGGCTTCAAACTTCTCTCGGCTGAAGTCATTTAAAGTAACTACCTATACGATTTACCAATGGCCTTTGCCCTAGGTCTTAATCTGGAAGGAAGTGATACAACCTGCCATTTTGGCATAGCCATCTGAGCAAATGGCTACACTATTTACCGGGTTGTAAGCTGTCTTTAAGCGAATTGAAGAGGTCAGATTAGCCCGCAAGTGCTGAATGTGCTTCGCGGAGGATGCTCTCAGTTGTCTCCCAGTCAATACAACCATCAGTGATTGATATGCCATACTCCAAGTCGGCGCCTTCCGTCGGCGGGAACTTCTGGTTGCCGTGGCGTAGGTTACTTTCAATCATCGCGCTAGAGACACGTAGTTCGGGGTCTTTGAATTGTCTGACGATTTCCTTAAGAACAGCTGGTTGGTTTGCTGGGTCTTTGCCACTGTTGGCATGGCTACAGTCAATCATTACAGGTGTAACTAAACCAGCATCGTTTGAGTTTTTCTGGGCTTCTCTGACTGATTTCTCGTCGTAATTAATACCGTTTTCACCTCCACGGAGGATAAGGTGACAGTCGGGGTTGCCGGCTGTTGTAACAGCTGAGGCTTGACCTTGACGGTCGATCCCAAGAAAGGTCTGTTCTTGGCTGGCAGCGAGGATAGCATTAAGTGCAGTCTTTACGTTGCCTGAGGTAGCGTTCTTGAATCCAACTGGCATAGAGAGACCGCTAGCCATCTGCCGATGGGTCTGAGATTCTGTAGTGCGCGCGCCGATCGCTGCCCAGCAAAGTAAGTCAGAAATGTACTGGGGTGTTATAGGATCTAACAGTTCTGTTGCAGTAGGAAGCCCAAGATTGAGGATATCTCTCAGGAAGGTTCGCGCAGTACGAAGGCCTTTTTCCAGATTACAGGAATTATTTAGGTCGGGGTCCATAATTAGTCCCTTCCAGCCCACTGTAGTACGAGGCTTTTCAAAGTAGACTCTCATGGCCAAGAGGATTCGGTCATCGATCTCTTCTTTCAGATTTGCCAGCTTACGTGCATAATCAAGGCCTGCGCTTGTATCATGAATCGAGCAGGGGCCAACGATGACCAGCAATCTATCGTCTTCTCCAGTCAATGTTCGAGAAATCTGATTTCTAGCGTTTAAGACGAACTGAGCTTGTTCCGATGTCTTTGCAATTTCCTGCCTAAGTTCTTCTGGGGCAGGAAGTGGCTTGTTTTGTGTAACGCGGATGTCGGATGTTTTTTGCACGGCGCGTAGGTTGATAGTTTTTTGTCTGTGCTATCAAGCTTGAAAAGACCAAGCCTGCCCGCAATTTGGAAGTATTGCCAATGATAAAAACCAACTTAGAAAAGTGGAATAGCCGTATTTCTGGCTGGGTTTGTGTCTCCGGCGAGGACGCAGCCTCCTACCTCCAAAGCCAATTCAGCAATGACCTTCGTGGGTCAGCCGAACGTCCTTGTACCTACGGCTTATTTCTTAGCTTAAAGGGTAGAGTCCGTGCAGATGCTTTTATTTGTCAAACTGGACCAGAGCGGTTTGAGGTTGTTAGTTACAACTGTCCCTCAAAAGAACTTTGCTCCCTTTTGGAGGAAAATGTGATAGCTGATGAGGTTGATTTCACAGTGAGAGAGATTGGAACAACTTTTGTTGTAGCTGCTGAAACACTTCCTGTTATTCCAGATGCCTCACTCATCTTTCCTGGTAGACGAATGCGAGAGTCTCACTTCGATGTAGTTTTTTCTTCGGGTAGTACCACAATACCGGATAAGGAACTAGAGCACATAAGAGTTAAGGATGGAATTCCATCTGTACCAATTGACATCGGGTATGGCGAGCTTCCCCAAGAGGCAGGTTTAGAAAGTGTGGCTATCTCTTTTGAGAAGGGTTGCTACCTCGGGCAAGAAGTGATGGCTCGGCTTAAGGCCATGGGTCGAGTTCAGCGACATCTATATCATGTTTCAGGTTTTTCTAACACTCCAACTAGCCTCGCTGGTATCAATTGTAATGGCCAACCTGCAGGTGAGATCCGAAGTGTAATATCTGATGAGTGCGCGGGGAAATGGTATGGTCTGGCATTGATTCGCCGTCGTTTTGCGGAGTCAGATAGCTCTCCTAAATGGACTCTAGAAAATGGAAATACTTTAGAAGTGGGAGAATTTACAGGTGATGAATGAAGTTCAAAAATTATCTAAAGTCTTTGAAAATCTTGGCGCACAATCTACTCAGGCTCTCACCATGGCCCGTCAAGTCATGCGCCGAGCTGACCAATTAGCTGAAGAAAAAAATATTTCACGAATTGACTCCCTAGAACGCCTCATGCGGCTCTGCGTGCGGGGTTTTCAAGGTGAAATCTCTCCCGATTTTACTCCAACCCGCAAGAAATCTGAGAAAAAATAAAAAAAAAACGGATTTGGGGTTGACGAGGTTCCCTCCCGTATCCCAGAAATAGAGCCATAGTTCCTTATAAATCGAACTTGTTAACCCTCCAAAAAATAAAGCGTATCAAATGAATAAGTCTGAACTTGTTGAAGCTGTACAAAAGTCCTTAGGTGGAGACACCTCCAAAGCCGCTGCAGAAGCTGCTGTTGCTGCAGTACTCGAAGGTATTACCAAGGGCGTTAAGAAGGACAAGTCTGTCCAACTAATCGGCTTTGGCACCTTCTCCGTCGTGAAACGCGCCGCTCGTACCGGCGTTAACCCACGCACTGGCGAAAAGATCAAGATCAAGGCGTCCAAGGCTGTGAAATTCAAGGCCGGCGCTGGTCTTAAGGGTGCTGCTTAAGCTACCTATCCTTTTTAAGGAATTTAAAACCTGCAGGCGTCAGCCTGCAGGTTTTTTTATGAAACTTAACTAATCGACTTTAGCTTCTACTAAAAGTTCTTCAAGGACTTGAACTGCCTTGTTTGGGCCATTTTCTGTCGCAAGTATATCCGCTAATTCTTTTGCACGTCCTGCAAGAGTAGGGGACTCTTCAATATGATGTACTGCAGGAGTAATTCTTTCTGGCCAGCGCTTGCGGCGAATACGTACACCTGTTTTGAGTCTTCGGATTTCTTTAGCCCAAAGAAATTGGTCACCAAAGTGTGGTACTATAACTTGCGGTACTCCTGCGTGAAGAGCTGAAGCGGTTGTTCCCGCACCTCCGTGGTGTATAATGACTGAGCCATGTGAGAAGAGTTGATCGTGGGATACCTTTCCCACAAATAAAATGTCTTCCCTTTCCTCTTGAGGAGATAGCCCTGCCCAGCCGGTTTGAATGATTAGCTTTTTTCCTGTTGGCCAGTTACGTAGGAAACGCTGCATTAGGCTTTCAGTATCATCAAAGGAAACACTGCCAAAGGTCAGTATTGTGACTTTTCCTCCCTCCGTAAATTTGCGTAGTGTCTTTTCCAGTTCAGGATCTTCCTCTGATTGCCATCTCAGGTAACCAGTGAATTGAAATGAGCTTTTCTGAAAACCTTCTGGTTGAAGAAGTCTTTTGGAGACCGCAACCAAGGCAATGTCTCCGGGGTTCATGAGGAAGTATTTAATCTTTGGACTGCCAGCCTTTCGAAGGTGTTTGCCCATTGTACGGTTTAGCGCTGAAAGAATGAAGCGGTCGGAAGCTCGCCACAGGAGTCGGTTCCAAAGTTTCTGAGCGAATCTCGGCATCAGCCATAACTTGGCAACGGGGAAGGGTGGATAGCTGGGGTCAGGAACTACGTTGTGGCTGAAAGTGATTACGGCAAAAGGCTTTTTCTTCTTCTGGGCAAGCACTCGGAAATGCGCAAAGAGATAGGATGATACGACGATGTCACACTCCTCCATCGCTTCCTCTAAACGATTCATTAGTTCTCCGATGAAGGGTATGGATTGGCGGTAGATTTGTTGAAGCAAGCGTACTGGGTTGCGTGTGCGGCTCAGTTTGCGCATCGCTTCACTTAGTCGGTCCTGCCCCCAGTCTGGGGGTACAGGGATAAACTCTAACCCAGCTCTCTCGACTTCTTTTTGAAAGAATGGAACAGTGGCAAAGCGGACCTCATGTCCTGCATCCTTCATGGCTTTCCCTAGTGCTATGACAGGATATATGTCACCTGTGGAACCGTGGGAAGTTAGGAGCGCGCGCATTTCGGGTAGGAGCTTGAAACAATCTACTTTATTCTCAATAAAACGCCACTGTTTCAAAAAGTAAATCCAAAGCAACAAGATGAACAACGTCTCTTTAGTAGTGCTCGCAGCAGGAATGGGTAACCGTTTTGGTGGACTTAAGCAGCTGACTGGGGTTGGACCCAATGGGGAAACATTACTGGAATACGGAGTGTACGATGCTTTTCAGAGCGGCGTCCGAAAAGTGATTTTCATTGTTCGAAGGAGCTTCGAGACTGAATTTAGACAGGTAGTTGTAAATCGTTTTGCAGACTATATGGAGGTAGAATGCGTCTACCAAGAGATTAATGATTTGCCTTCTAGTTTTTTCCCACCTTCGGAAAGGAAGCGTCCTTGGGGTACAGGTCATGCATTACTTTCTGCGCGTGATGCTTTGGATGGGCCTTTCATAGTTATCAACGGAGATGACTTTTACGGTCGTTCTGCATATGCTGAACTTGTTGATTTCCTACGCGGCGATGTTTCAGATGAAAATGGCTTACGTCTAGCGTTAGGTGGCTATCGTTTACGAAATACGCTCTCCCAACATGGCACTGTCTCACGCGGTATTTGTGAAGTGGATGGCCGAACTTATTTGCATTCGTTAACCGAGCATAGAAAGCTGAGATGGAATAAAACTGGAGACGCAGTCCATTCAGAAGAGCAAGGAATTGATTTATCGGGGGAAGAACTGGTATCATTAAATCTTTTTGGCCTTCAACATCAGATCTTAGCCCATTTAGAGTCGGACTTTTGCGAGTTTCTTTCTCTAAACAACAAGAGTCTGGATGCGGAGTTCTTCCTACCTGAGGTGGTTAGCAGACTTGTGAGTAATGGAGAGGCAACTTTACGGGTACTTCCTACTGATGAACATTGGTTTGGGATGACCTATGCAGAGGAAACCGAGAAGGTGAGGCAGGCGATTTCAGAGCGTATCAAAAAAGGGATTTACCCAGAAAGACTCTGGTCTGTTTAGATCGAGCATATGGGATCTCACATGGTCTGCCTACTCTGGCTTTCCGCTATGGAGTTAACTTAGGAATCGCCCCCTTGCATAGTGTGCAAGGTGAAAAACTAGAGGTCCGCAAGAAGTTCCCTGATCTCTGCTTCTGGATCTTCATGTTTCTGATTTATGGCGAGTTGGAGAGCTTCCTCAAGCCAAGTCTTGGCAGCACTTAAGTTTCCGACTTGGATGTAGGCTTTTCCAAGCAGAATGCGCGGCATCATCCATTCGGAATCATCTTGGGTGCAGGATTGGAGAGGTTTAAGAGCTTCTTTGGTATTCCCCTCCTCAAGTAGTGCCTGACCATAGCTAAACAGAAGGCGAGCATCGTTACCCTTCGTTTCGAGCAAGGTACGAAATTTTTCGGAGCGCACGAGTCAGTTTGGTAAAAAGGTTCAGCTAACAAAAATAGCTACTGCAGTAGAGTTGTCATGACCTCCACGCTGGTTGGCAGTTCTAATCAGGTTCTCTACAAAATTTTCAGGATCGTCAGTGCCGAGCGCCATATTTTGCATTTCTTCTGGCTCAATTAGGTCGGTTATTCCATCCGTGCAAATTAGAATACGATCACCCTGATAGATGTCATAGTTATGAACATCAGGTTCAAATGCCGAAGGTTGCCCTATGCATCGGGTCAGGGAATGGTGATAGTATTCTGGAATACTAGGCATCTCATCATCTGGCCCAAGTTTGTCGTAAATTTCCTGTGCGATAGTATGATCAGTGGTAAGCTTTCCTGCACCCTGTTTGCGGAAAAGGAAAGCTGAAGAGTCACCAACGTGACCGACCAGCACAGAGGCTCCATTGAATACAATTGCAGAAACGGTAGTTCCGATACCAGTGCTTGGAGTAAGAGAATTTCCTTCCTCAGTGACAGCCTCGTTGACAAACTCAAGTGCGGCCTTGAATTCATTTTCGTTTTCAATGCCCTGATTCTCCTGGGCCCAAAGTCTAAGGCATTCAACTGCCATGCCACTGGCTTTGTCCCCATGGGGTAGGCCTCCAATGCCGTCAGCGACTGCATAGAGCTGTTGGTCTGCTGCGACGAGGAAACTGTCTTCGTTTTGTTCGCGGTGGAGTCCGATGTCGGAATATCCGTATGCTTTCAGCGCCATAGATAGGGTTTTTCAGGGATATAAACACTCTATACTAGCGGAGTAGTAAATGAGGTCAAGAAGGCTAGAGCCCCAAATATGATAGGTTCGGCCGAGCAGTTGTTTGGAAACTTTGGTAAGTGGTCGGCAGTGCGTCTATAAAGTGAGCTCCGTATTGCTTGCGTATGATGCGGGAATCTAGAATGGTAATTATTCCCGTATCACTCTTTTTGCGGATAAGTCTTCCAATGCCTTGTCGAAATTTCAGGACGGCCTCGGGCAAGGTTAGTTCAAGAAAAGGATTACGTCCTTGTGCTTGAAGCCACTCCTGTCGTGCCTGAGCTATAGGATGAGTGGGGTTCTCGAATGGGAGTCTTGTCACTATGACCTGAGACAAAGCCGGCCCTGGAACGTCTACGCCCGTCCAAAAAGTATCTGTGCCAAGAAGTATTCCGTTTCCCGCTTTTGCAAAACTTCGCAGCATTTCCATTCGTGATAATTCTCGTCCTTGTACGTAGAATGGGCGGCTAATTTTTTCTAGAGTTGGACCTATTTTGTCTGCCACCCTGTAAAGGTCGTTGTAGCTAGTGAAAAGAACTAGCGTACCACCCTCTATGTTTGTCGTGAAATATTTTATATTTTCAGTTAGGTAATCAATCAGTTGGTTTTTTTTCCCATGCGATTGTATATCTGGAGTGTCCTCTGCAACAAAGGCACGAACATTTTCCTGATAATTAAATGGGGAATCACGAACTTCAGAAGGACAATCCACAGCTCCAGCATTTTTCTGAAAGTTGTCCATACGACCTGAAATGCTTAGTGTTGCACTTGTTAGAATGCAGGCTGTTCCACGCTGAAAGAGATATTTTTTAAGATATGGGGCAACGTCTACAGGTGCTGTTCGTAAATGTACGATTGTACCTTTGCTTCCGCCTTTTTCAAACCAGTGAACGTGATCCTTATTTTCCAGTGCCCAGAATTGGTGTATCTGGTTGTAGTAGGAGAGTATCCGTTGACGATGGTCTTTCAGTTCGTCAATTACGCGATCGCTAGTTTGGTTTTCCGCAATGGCGGCTATCCGCTGTGCAACATAGTGAACAGGGTAAAGACTTTCAAGGTCACCTGAACCTGGCTCCATCAGACGCACGACAGACTTCTCCAGCAGGTATGCCTCTCGAACGTATTGGAAGAACCCCTCAACAGCTTTAATTGCTTCAACTACTTGTTTGCAGTCCTTGTCCGTTGCGACTCGGGTAAAAAGACCTCTTTTTTTCCGAGGATTATACAGTAGCTTTAGCGCCAACTCTACGCCATATGAACTTACATCTAGGCCAAAATGCTCAGTGGCTATGGCTGGAATACGATGTGCCTCGTCCAGCACTACAAAATCATTTGGGTATAAAATGCCAGATGCGTTTCCTTCAGGTTGCATTCCAGCCCCGATAAGCGCAAACAGCAGGCTATGGTTTAGAATCAGAACGTTTGCGTCTTGGATACGCCCTTTCGCTTTCTGATAATAACAATGATCGGGGTTGCAATTCTTTCGACTACAGGTTGATGAGTCTGCATTGACTTGAGACCAGATTTCATGTCCTGGTGCTGGATTTAGTTCTTGTCGCATCCCTGTCTCTGTCTCTCGAGCCCAATCAATGATGCGTTGTAACTCTGCCTGCTCTTCGCTCGGAAATAGCTCGGTCTTTGCCCGAACGGCAGCAGCTAGTCGATTTGGACACA
>CAJWWL010000019.1 GCA_913048125.1 uncultured Opitutia bacterium
CCATGGACATGGACTTCTTCAATTACTGGCAAGGGTTGACCATGACCAACGATCGTTTTGCCACCCTCTTTGATGGGCCTCCTCGGACTGCTGAGTCTGATATCACGGAGCGTGAAATGGACCTCGCCGCTTCTGTGCAAGTGGTTACCGAGGAGATCGTTCTTCGGATGGCTCGCCATGCTCGGGAAATAACCGGTCTTCCCAATCTTTGCCTTGCTGGTGGGGTAGCCCTTAATTGTGTTGCCAACGGCAAATTGCTTCGGGAAAAAATCTTTGAGCGAATCTGGGTGCAGCCGGCCGCAGGAGATGCTGGGGGGGCACTTGGCTCGGCTTTATTCTTGCATCACCAATTGCTGGAGGAACCTCGGCAAGCTGATCCTGTGGACTCTATGGCTGGATCCCTGCTGGGTCCCAAGCACTCTAATGACTCAATTCGCACCTTTCTTAACGAAAACTCTGTGCCTCATCACTATTTTGAAAAAGAAGAGGAACTTTTAGACAAGGTTGCTGGTGTAATATCCAATGAACAGGTTGTGGGCTGGTTCCATGGGCGAATGGAATTCGGACCACGAGCTCTAGGTGCCAGAAGTATAATTGGTGACGCCCGTAGCGAGAAAATGCAGTCGCAGATGAATGTACGGATCAAGTTCCGTGAATCCTTTCGCCCATTTGCTCCCTCTGTGCTTAGAGAGGACGTCAATGAGTACTTTGATCTCAAAGAAGACTCTCCTTACATGCTCATAGTTGCTCCCGTTCAGAAGTCGATTCGGACCCAACTTAGTGACAAGGAGCAGGAGCAGATGAAGGACCCCAATCTCATTCAGCGAGTTAATGTTAAACGTTCTACTGTGCCAGCGGTTACCCATGTCGACATGTCGGCACGAGTGCAAACCGTGGATGAAATCCGAAACGGGCGATATTACCGACTGATTAAAAGGTTCAAGGAAAAGACGGGAAGCGGTGTCATCATCAACACCAGCTTTAACATAAGGGGTGAGCCCATTGTCTGCTCGCCGCAGGATGCTTATCGTTGCTTTTTGGCTACAGATATGGACGTTCTTGTTCTTGAGAACTTCGTTCTATTCAAGAGCGAGCAGACTGAGGAGAGCCGTGAGGTTCGTGAAGCCTACATTAAAAGTTTCAAGCTGGACTAGCCAGATGCCTACCAAGTTCAAAGAAATCAATTGGAATCCCTCCTTGAAGGAGCGGAAGGACTTTGGTCGTTTGCTAATGATTGGATTCCCGTTCGTTGCGCTTTTCTGGACGGTAGTCCTCGCAATGAAGGGCATTCTTAAGGACGGTGTTTGGGATTGGAGCTGGACCGTGTTTTTTTGGATATTTAGCTTAGGGTGTGGTACTGGATTACTTTGCTGGAGCCTTCCTTCTCTTGCCCGTCCCATCTACTGCCTGTGGTTCTTTTTTGTCTGTATAATTGACACCATCATCACTGGACTACTACTGCCAACATTCTTCTATCTGATCTTGTTTCCTTACGGTCTGCTTGTACGACTTGCCGGAAAATCCTCCCTCAACAAAGGGCCCGGAAAGGGCAACAGTTATTGGATTGACGTTAAAGCCTCCAAGGATTCAACCAAGTATTACCGACAATTTTAACATCCCCCTAAACGTAGTTCACCATGACCGAACAAAAGAAAAGCTTTGAGGAACAAAACGATGAAGCTAAAGATGGCGGTTTCATAAATGAGTTCCGCCTACTCCTCAAGGAAAACAAAAAATGGTGGATTACACCTATCATTGTCTGCCTACTTTTCTTTGGGGCTTTGATTATTCTAGGTGGCAGCTCCGCCGCACCTTTCATTTACACGCTTTTCTAGATTCTTCTCTACCGGTGGTAATGCGGATTACTTAAAAAAGCCCGTAACATTTATTGGTTTCTGGCTAATACCAAGAGTAACCCCTACCTATTCTTGGACGAATCTGACCAACTACAACTGCGCCGCCTTACCTCTGCACTGCTGGACAACGTGCTAGAACCCGATAGCCGGGAGAGTCTCGTTTCTCTTCTTAAAAGCAGTCCGCAAGCCCGTCGTGTCTACCTACATAACCTGCTCGCCGAGTCTGTAATGCAATGGGAAACTGCTTCTGTAAACGAGTCAACTCGCGCTCAACCTGTAAGTACGCCCATTGAAAGCAAGATTCTTCCATGGTATCGCACCGTTTACACCAACCCGTTACAAGTTGCTAGAAATTGGGTTGCAGGTGCTATTGCCGCGACCTTGGCATTTGCGTTCTGGGTCACCAGTTCGCCGAATAGAGCTTCCTCGGATGCCCCTGAAATTCCTTTAGCTCAGGATCTTCAACCAATTAAGACTGAAACTCAAAACGTGGAAGGACATACAGTGGCTTCCATGTACTTCCGTTTTGACCCCAGCAACGAAGGGCCAGAGGGGTAAATCGTTGAAACGCCAATTTAAAGATTTGTTCTAAATCTATATTTCCCAATCTAAGGGGTGATACTTGGGGAAGTTTACCCTTCTGAAAATGGAATACCAAAGGGCGTGTAGCGGGGAGGCTACGCGCTCTTTGGCGTAATAGAAATGGTGATTAGGCCAGTTACTTCTTGAGCCAGCTAACTACAGCTTGTACCATGGCAGAACTGGCATCTTCGGTGCTGAATACGTGGTCTGCACCTTTAATGACGATCTTTTGCTTGGGCGCGCTGCTGTTACCAAAGATCTCATCAGTTTCCTCAATGGGCACGACATCATCCTCTGTTCCATGTATGAGTAGCCATGGTACTTGAATCTTAGAACCTAGTTCCAAGATAGAGCCAATCTCTTTCATATCATTGACGTATTTGCTAGAGAGTGGGCACTCCTCATCTTCCCACATACAACCCTCATCGGGTACTTGGTCCCCGAACTCGACCTCGCAGAACTTGGCTGTGTGAACCATTCCCGCGAGTGATACCAATTTGCTGATTCGTTCGTCTTTTGCCGTGGCGATTACCCCGACTGCACCGCCCATGCTATGTCCTGCATAAATGATCTGCCGTCCAGCCGCGACAATATCAAGCACGCTACCTAGATCTTCGACCTCCTTGGTGATGGTGCAGTCTTGAAAAGTCCCTTCGGAATCGCCGTTACCTGTAAAAGACATTCTAAGTGTAGCGAATCCTGCCTCAGCAAGCCCATCGGCTAGTGTCATTACAAATGGTCGGTCTTTATTTCCGGTCACACCGTGGCCTATCACCACAAGCACATCCGAGCCTTCTACGCCTTGGTGGTAGGAATAGTCTATTTTCTCGCCTTGCTGATTTCGTATTTCTCCGAACATTTTAGATGTTAATTATGGTGAATTTTCTAGGATTGATCCGCACAAGAAAATTGAACCTTGCGAAAACGCAAAGCCTTTCCCAACTTGGCCATTCCCCGATTGAAACCACCAACCCCCAACACTTGAAATTATTTACCTTAGGAAGGACGTATTTACATGAGCTTGAAAGATCAAAAGATCGGATTTGTCGGACTGGGACGCATGGGTGCCAACATGGTGCGCCACTTGCACGACGAGGGCTACACACTTGGACCCGTTTTTGATATCGTAGTTGATGTTGCAACGAGTTTGGCTGAGGAGGTCGGTACAACCGCTGCGCAAACCTTGGCTGAAGTCACCGCTAATTCGGACATCATCATCACGGTAGTTACCGATGATGCGGCTATGCGCAGCATTTTCTTCGGAGATGATAACCTCTTTACTGAAAGTAATGGAAAAACCTTCTTAAATTGTGCGACTCTAAGTCCCGACATTCATGTTGAACTAGAAGAGGCTGCTGCCAGCAACGGTGCGGAGGCACTCGAGGTTTGTATGGCTTCCAGCATTCCTCAAGCACGTGAGGGTAAGCTCTACCTCATGATCGGTGGCAAGGAAGAAACTTTTGATAAGGTAAAGTCCCTACTAGAAGATATGAGCGTGAACCTTCGCTTTGTAGGTGCCGCTGGTAAGGCTGCGCAGGTCAAGGCATTGGTCAACATGGTCATGAATATCAACACCGCTGCTTTAGCTGAAGGTCTCGGTCTCGGCCACGCTCTGGACCTCGATCTCGATATGCTACAGGAGGTCTTCTCTCAAACCGGTGCCAACTCACGCGTTCTTGAGACAGATGGTGAAGACATGGTCATTCGTGACCATGAATGTTATTTTTCCTGTGAACATGCTGCCAAAGACTCCGGCATTGCAATTGCCGTTGCTGAGTCTGTAGGCATAAATCTACCATTGGCTAAAGCAACCTTTGACCAGTATGAAAAAATGAAATCCATCGGCCTTGGTCATTATGATAAGTCTGGCGTAGCCGAACTCACTTTTAAAGGCCGTAATGCCTAGCCCCCCCCAAATATCTAATGAATATTCGTGATCTGATTCCTTTTTCTTCGCTCTTAATTGCTTCCCTCCTATTCCAGGGGTGCGGGGGTAAGGGTACTTCTGAACTTAATCAAGATGGCAAAAATGGGGATAAGACCTCTGTTAAGCCGATTTTTGTCTCTGGAATATTTCAGAAGAGCGCTGCCATTCAGGCTCATCTTGACCTAGAGACAGCCAACGAGAGCTCTTTTGCCAAGGCCATTCGTGAAAAGTTTCCTGAACAGCAAAAGCAGTTTGAGAACCTAGCCTTGGATACCCAGGAGGTTTTTACAGCTCTTGGTGTTAAGCCAGAGGACTTTGTTGAGTTCGCCTTTGTCCTCGGTTCCCTCGATTTTGCGAATGAGGGCTTTGATGAACTTCCCGAAGATGTTGCCTTTGCCGTGGCTTTCAAAGTTGATGGTGAGGTTGATATAAACAAAGTCTTGGACTTGGCCGCATCAGAAGCGAATGAGGAGGGTCAGGCTGAACTACAGAAAGTTCGCGATGGGAAGGAAGAGTTCGAAGGAGCATCGCTCTATAAAATTCCAGTACCTGATATGGGGGAAGGGCGTCACCTTTTTGTGGCCCACAAAATTTTTGATGGTGCTACCTATGTACTTGGCGGAGACGAATCCACGATCAGGGGCGCCCTTGCTTCCGGTAAAGCGGGCAAGCCCTCTGAGGGTTCTGGCATACAGGCACGACTGCTAAAAGAAAAGATCGGTTGGCTCGCGATTGATTTACCAGAGGGCCTTTTGGACCAATTCAAGGAGGATGCTGCCGAGAACCCATTTTTAAAGGGTGTGTCCAACTTGCTCAGCCAGATCCAGGCGATCGGGCTTTCAGGCAATATCACTGATGTCTTCCCCCTCCAGCTACGTATAGGGTTCAGTGGTGAAACCGCTAATGAATCTTCTACCCAGGCGGCTGCAGCTGTAAATGGCATCCTCGGGTTTGTTCGTCTGGGTGCGCTCAAGAACCCCGATGCATTTCCTCCTTTTTTCAACAGCTTAACTGTTACTGCTGAGGAATCTGATGTTGTTGCTAATGTTACCTTTACTCTCGCTGATGTGGAATTTGCTCAGAATAAGGCTGAAGAGGCCCTAAATCCAGATTTTCCTGATCCAAGCGATGCTCCTGCTGAAAGCGAATAAACTGCCAAAGATTTTGATAAAATTCTGAAAATTGGCATCCTCAAGTTGAAAAACCAAAGATTAGGACATATAGTATTATTAACAAAACCCCTAACTATCATCTGAGGAAGTAAAGATCATGCTAACCAAAAGTGACAGGCTTAAAAATAAGTCAGGTATCTTTTCCAACTACCGAATTGAATACATCCACGAAGGAGATGAGATTGTTCGTGAGCGTTTTTTTAATGCCCAGAGTGAAGATCATGCGCTGGAGATGTTCCAAGACATGTTAAAATCTCAAAACCTATCTGCTGAAGTACAACTCATCGAAGAGGACTAGTAGCTATACTGGATATTTTTATCCAATAACAATTGAACAAACAGGGATTGCTTCGGATCCCTGTTTTTTTTGCCCACTTGCAAGGTTGGGTGGTGAATTGGTCTATGACCTGCTTAATCTCAATTCAACGGGATTTGGGGGTAGATTCAGCTCCCGTTAGCTTGAACAAAACTAGGCGTGCGACCTTAAAGTCGCGCGCCTTTTTTGGCAGGCCAAAGAAGCTCGTTACCCGGTTAGATCATTCTGAAACGGGTCCGTAAAATATTATTTTTAAAAAAAATGAAAAAAGTTTGAACGGAATTAAAACGAATCGTGTCTTAGACATCATAACTTTCACGACTTTCGTGATCACATCGAGTTTGTTGTTTATTTGTTGTCTTTTCAAAATACGCCGTTCTGCAAAGAGCGGCGTTTTTTGATTTGGATTGAAGCCAGGGTGCTTTCTGGGTAGTGTCGTTTAACATTCTAGCTATTAAACCCAGTGCAAACTCCCTTCAACAGCGTAGCTATATCCTTGTTTTTGCTACCCTACTTGTTACAAGGCGGACTTGTACATCGTTACAGTTTCTCAGATGCTGACAACGGAAGCATACACGATTCAGTAGGTGACACATCCGCTTCACTCAAGGGTGGAGCTGGGGTTGATAACCTTGGTGCACTGCAACTTGACGGCGTGAACGACTGGTTGGAATTACCCAGTGACCTTCTAAGCAACCTTCAAAACCTAAGCGTTGAAGCATGGTTGGAGTGGGATGGTCCTGCCAGCTCTTCTTGGCAAACGCTCTTTGTCTTTTCCAGAGACAATTTGGGCTACTTTTCTTTTTCACCTCGTGCAGGCACAAGCCCTCGAAAATCGCGCTTTGCTGTCGCACAAAATGGTCCAGAGAAGAAGGTTAACGGAAATGCGGAATTTCCAACTGGAGAGGTTGTCCATGTGGTTACTGTTTTCGATTCTGTCTCTCAGGAATTGAGGTTATACGTTGATGGTATACTTCAAGGTTCGAGTGTCTGTAGTTTTGCCCTTGCTTCCATTGATATAAAAAATCTCTGGATTGGCCGACCACTGTATACTCAGTTCCCGTATTTTAAGGGTAGATTGCTGGAGCTTCGGATTCATGACGATGCGCTCACCGATTCCAAAGTGGAGATATCAAAGAATTTTGGTCCTGATGTATTGCCTGGTCCTTTGGTGAGTAGCTTTACCGTTAGTGCAAACTCTGTACGTTCCGGCTCTAAAGTCAGACTTTCTTGGGAAGTGAGTGATGGGTCTGTAGTCGAGCTTGAGCCTGTGGGTGCAGATAATTTGCAGTCATCTGGCACGCTTGAAGTCACGGTGTCAAAGACTACAGAGTATGTCCTAAGAGCTACTAACGAGGATGGTGTACGTACCTCAAGAGTTGTAGTACAGGTGGACGACCGCCCAATCATTCACAACTTTGATGTATCTCCTAGAGTTGTGACCGCTGGGGAACCAGTAAGTCTTTCTTGGGATGTGGCTCATGCTACGGAAATTTCCATTAATCAAGGGGTCCCACCCATTTCGGATTCTTCGGGCACAATAGAAGTACGTCCGGACTCCTCCTGCACATACACTTTGTCGGCGACCAATTCCTCTGGCACCCAGACCGCACGGGTATTTGTTTCTGTGCCGGGTAGACTCGACTTGGTCATCAACGAAATACACTATGATTCTTATCCTAAGACCGAAAAGACGGAGTTCGTCGAACTTTTGAATAATCGACAGACCGAGCTTGATCTCTCTGGTTGGCGATTTAGCGACGGCATTGACTTCACTTTCCCAACCGGGACTACCATTGCTGCTGGTGCCTATCTTGTTTTAGCTGAGGATTCCGCGGCTTTTGAGCAGAAATATGGGAAAACGCCTGCAGGCGAATACATTGGTAAGCTTTCTAATGGAGGGGAGCGTATAACAATTCGTGACGCTTCGGGGGAGCAGGCTGATGAGGTAGACTTTGGGGTAGGATTTCCTTGGCCAACGAGTTCAAATGGAGAAGGCCCTTCTATGCAGTTACTAAACCCCGGCCTCGATAATGATCTGGGCGGCAGTTGGCGGTCGGCCGATCCTTCGCCAGGTGTACGCAACAGTGTGTTTTCAGAAAAGCCTCCACCCCAGGTTCGGCAGGTCCGTCACAAGCCAGAGCAACCTCTTTCTGGAGAGCCTGTCACTGTAAAGGCCAGAGTAACTGGAAATGTTCCAGTGTCTGAGGTCATCCTATCCTATCAGCTCGTTGAGCCTGGTGATTATATTGCCATTGATGATGCCAGATATGTCTCAAGATGGATTTCTTTGCCCATGCGCGATGATGGTATTGCTGGTGATGTCGATGCTGGTGACTCTACTTACACCATCGTATTGCCTGGAGAGCTTTCTGTGCATCGTCAATTGGTCCGCTACCGAATTATGGCTAAGGATGATGGTGGCGCAACTGTTGTGACCCCATTTCAGGATGATCCGCAACCCAATTTCGCATTTTTTGCTTATGATGGCATCCCTGAATGGAAGGCCTCAGCTCGTCCGGGTGCAGCAAGCGTAACCTACTCATCAGAAACTCTCAGCACCCTTCCTGTCTACCATCTCATAACTACTCGAAAGTCGCATGAGGAGTCTCAGCACATTCCTAGTTCTAGTGCAGGTTCCTACCGGGGTTCAGATTATCAATGGAAGGGCACATTGGTCTACGATGGCAAGGTCTATGACCATATCCGATATCGCGCCCGTGGAGGTGTTTGGCGTTATGCTATGGGCAAGAACATGTGGAAATTCGACTTCAATCGAGGGCATGGTTTTCAGGCACGTGATGACTATGGTAAGAAATATAAAACTAAGTGGGATAAACTAAACTTTTCTTCGATTATTCAGCAGGGCAACTTTGGCCACCGAGGAGAGAATGGTATGTTTGAGTCTGTAGGTTTCCGCCTCTTTAATCTCGCTGGAGTGGAAGGACCTCACACAAACTTCGTTCATTTTCGTATTATTGAAAGTGCTTTTGAAAACGCAGGAAATCAGTATTCCACAGACTTTCAGGGGCCTTATCTTGCCATTGAGCAGCTTAACGGCGACTTTCTTGATGCTCATGGTCTTCCTGACGGTAATCTCTATAAAATGGAGCGCAACACCGGCCCGAACAGAATTGGTGGGGAAAGCAACAATCAAGGTCGAGATACGGTTACTGACTATTCAGACCTACATGAATTTAAGCTAACCTACGAGAGTGGTAATCAATCTGAGGCTTGGTGGAGAGCTAACTTCAATCTACCCAGTTATTACAGTTACCGATCTATCTGTGAGGGAATTCATCACGGTGATATTGGGTATGGCAAAAACTATTTCTATTACCGCAATCCTGTAACTGGTCTCTGGCAGACAGTTCCATGGGATCTAGACCTTACTTGGGCCAACAATATGTACGGCAACGGAAATGAACCCTTTAAAAGCCGTGTGGCTAATAGTTCTACTTTCAGTCACGAATATCAGAATCGTCTCCGAGAAATCCGAGATCTTCTTTACAACCCAGAGCAGGCAGGCGCTCTTATCGACGAAATTGCTGCTTTTATCCATAATCCCGATGGGCCGGACTTCGCTGATGCCAACCGTGATATGTGGGATTACAATCCAATCCTAGCGTCATCTTATGTTAACAGCGGCAAGGCCGGGCATGGAAGATTTTATGGTGCGGCAAATACCAAGGACTTTTCTGGAATGCTTCAGGTTATGAAGGACTATGTGGTCTCAAGAGGTAACTGGATTGATAGCACACTACTCACAGATAACCAGATGCCAAACAGGCCGACAGCAGTTTACACTGGGCCTGCGGGATATCCTGCTGACCGCCTCGACTTCCAGACTTCCAGCTTTGCCGACCCACAGGGGAGTGACACTTTTTTAGGCCTCCGCTGGCGCATCGCTGAAGTGAAGCATCCCGGTCTCCCCGAATACGAGTCTCTTAAACGTGGAAAATATGAAATAACAGCTCTTTGGGAGCATGAGCTTGATGCCTTTTCTGAGGCTATCACTATACCAGCTAATATCGTCGAGCCAGGTCGTCGCTATCGAATTCGTGTGCGTCATGGGGACAATACTGGCAGATGGAGCCACTGGTCATCTCCTATTGAGATTGTGCCTGGCCCACCTCTACGTCTGACAGACCTAAAGAAGTTTCTCAGTATTACTGAACTGCACGCCGACCCTGTTCCCGCTACAAGCGTTGAGGAAGCAGCAGGATTTAAGACTTCGGACTTTGAGTTTCTCGAAATCTACAATCTGAGCGAAAATACCCTTAATCTGTCTGGTTTGAGATTTGATGACGGAATCCGTTACACTTTTGCTGACGGAACAACACTAGCTCCGCAAATACGCATGTTATTGGTGGCCAACAGGGCTGCATTTGATCTGCGCTATGGCGCTAACCACCCGATTATTGGTGAATACACAGGCAAGCTTAATAACGGGGGAGAGAAACTACGGCTTCTAGTACCTTCTGACGTTGCAGTACACGAATTTGAGTTTCCACGTTCCCTAGTTCCTGGCCGCAGCGTAGTTTTAATTAATCCCCAGCCCGATACAGATTATTCCCAGCAAGGCATCTGGGGGACTGGAACTGAGTCTGGTGGAACTCCTGGCTAGATTGATCAGTCTAGCTCTGACGGAGATTCTGACGGCCTCCCAGATGACTGGGAACTACAATTCTTCGGCAACACTGAATCCTCCCATGATGAAGATTTTGATAATGATGGTCTGGTTAACCTTCTTGAATATGCCTTAGGATGTGACCCCATAGACTCCAACTCGGCAAATCTTCCAGAGTTTAACATCAATTCTGATGGCTTTGGCATGCTTTCCTACACCCGTCCTGCTGAAACCCTAGGGCTAACCTACTCCATAGAATCATCTGTTGACCTAAATACGTGGCAGGTCGCTAACGATGAGTTTGATATTTCAATCATTACAGAGGGTGCCGTATCCTCAGTTCTCGCTCAGTTGAAACAACCAATTCAACAAATGCCTTTCTACAGGGTCACTGTTTCTACGCCGTAACAAACATTCTGACACAAGTTTTGACAAATTTGTCTGTTTTGTTCGCTAGCTTACTGTAAACGAATTCCACCCATCAACATGCCTGATCCCACTTTTGAACCCTTGTGGAAGGAATGGTTCGCCAAGCACGGTCCAAGATTGCTTCTTTTTGCACGTCAACAGGCTCGCAATGATTACGATGCTGAAGACTTGTTGCAGGAAGCTTTTGTGCGTATTTGGCGAATTTATGGGCACACGGGAGAAGTTGCCCCAAGACTAGTCTTTCAAGCAATCCGTCGCCTTGCTATTGATTACGCACGAAGGGATATTCGCCGACAGCGTCGTGAAGAAAAATCCGAGGATTTGAATGATCAAGAACGGATATCTGCTGATTGGTTCGAGATGCCAATCGAAAAACAAGAGCGAAATGAACAACTCTCCTCAGCAATTCAGGAGCTATCCAGCAAGCACCAAGAGGTTGTGATGTTGAAGGTCTGGGGTGAATTAACCTTCGACGAAATAGGAAAGACTCTGGGTATCCCCTTGCATACTGCTGCTTCGCGTTACCGGCACGCTTTAGGTAATCTCAAATCAATTCTGACAAAACAGCCAAAATGAACGACTCATTCTCAGAACTCGAAAAAGAGCTCCAGGAACTTTCACCGGCTAAACCGACCACAGTTTTACGTCAGCAAATCTCTAAAGCTCTAGGTCCTCAGGGTGATCTTGCATTACGTTGTTTGCCAGAAGAGGAGAAGCTGATTCCGTTTCGTATTGTCCGCAAATGGGCTATTGTAGCGGGCTTCATTTTCTTACTGAGCATTTTCGGAGCGTCTTATTATTTTCAGCACCAACATTCCCGAAATTTAGCAGAGACTCCCGTATCAAACGGTGACTCCTCCATGCTCTTGCGTGAAGGGCCAACTCCTCCTGCCGAGCCATTCAAGGCTGATCACTCTGGTCAGGCTTTAGTAAAGGCCGGTTGGAAACCTCTCAACACGGAAAGTGTCTTAATTGAATTGCACGACGAGGGAGTTATCCATCCATCGTCACAACCTCCTTCAAAGCAGTTTCGCTACCGTTATCACGATACAACTACATTTACCCATCCCGACGCAAACTCTGAGATGCAGATGACCGTGCCTCGCGAAGGTGTATTCCAAGTTAAGCTTCAGCCCTACTGATCTACCTGAAATTACGATTACCTTACCCTCAAAATTCGAACGTTTGTTATCCACTTACATGAACATGAAAACATATCACCACGCAAAATATCTATCCTTAGTATTCGCTCTTTCCCTTTTGCTCTTGCCCGCTGCCCATGCTGATGCGGATACAGACTCTAAAAATCCAGCAACAACTACTTCGGATTGCGCTAAATCGAAGGCTCAAACTGAGGACGTCTCATTTCTCGGCGTTTATACAACTAAGGTTCCTCCAGCTCTTGCTGAGGAACAAGGCCTTACTAGAGGCTTCTACCTTTTGATTGCTCAGGTCGAGTCGGGAAGCCCTGCTTCTCAAGCAGGTTTGAGGTCACAAGACATACTCAAGAAAATTGATAACCAAATCCTCATTAACCCAGAACAACTTCGTGAATTGATTCGCTCAAAAAAACCCGGCCATACCATTGGGTTGACCTACATTCGTGACGGCGTGGAACATACTTCAACTGCCAAATTAGAGTCTCGAGCTGTTTCCGTATCCCAGAACTCACCTCCCATGCCTTCACACAATGGTGGGGACCACAGTAGAACCATGCAGAACTTGTTGAAAAAGCACGGTCTTGATCTTGAGGAGTTACAACGCAAGGGCAACGTCCACACCTTCCAATTTGCTTTGCCTGGAAATAAAAACCTTGATCAAGAGATTCGTAAGAAACTCCGTGAACGTGGTATTGACTTGGACAAACTTCAAAATAGTGGCCACGTTCATTCCTTCAATTTCGGTGGATCTCTTGATAATCCTAGCGGCATAATTGTTGGACGTAATGACCTGCCTAAAACAAGCTCATCTTCCTCCGCAACTGTAAAGGTTGATTCACAACTACATTTCAACATCAACGACGATCATGGTTCTCTTTCGCTGCTAATAAAAGGCGTCAAGGGTGATCTTGAAGTTAAGGATAGTGCTGGAAAGACCTTGTACAAAGGCTCCTACACCCCAGGTCAGAAAATCAAAAATCTTCCCAATCACTGGCAGAAACGCCTTGAGGAACTCGACCTTCAGGCTCAGAGCCAATCCGCATCTCCTAAAAAGAAACGGAAGAAGTCTAAAAAGAAGTCGCAATAATCTCTACTAAGCTATCATCCATTGGTCCCGCCGAAAGCTTGCGAACTTTGGCGGGATTCTCATTTTATCCCACAATTTACTAGGAAATGAATACGGAAGAGCAATCATTGAGCGTTGACCTCGCTGCCATTCAGGAGGCGGTGAAAGCAGAGTCAGCATGGGTACAGCTACTGCGGCAAGAAATTGGACGGGTAATCGTTGGGCAGAGATATCTTGTAGATAGACTGACCGTTGCTTTGCTGGCTAACGGGCATATTTTGTTGGAAGGGGTCCCTGGACTTGCGAAGACACTATCCGTAAGGACTTTGGCTCAGGCTATAAAGGCTGATTTTCAACGTATACAGTTTACACCAGACCTTTTGCCTGCAGACATTGTAGGGACTCTTATCTACAATCCAAAGGAAGGTGATTTCGCCACTAAAAAGGGACCTGTTTTTGCCAATCTAATTTTAGCTGATGAGATCAACCGCGCTCCTGCGAAGGTTCAGAGCGCTCTGCTGGAATGCATGCAGGAGCGCCAAGTTACTCTTGGTGATACCACTTACCCTTTGCCTGAGCCATTTCTCATCCTTGCTACAGAAAACCCTATCGACCAAGAAGGAACCTATCCGCTTCCTGAGGCTCAAGTTGACCGCTTTATGCTTAAGTTGCGTGTCGATTATCCCTCCAAGGAGGAAGAGCTGGCAATTCTCAACGCTAACGAATCGACCGCACCTCGATACGAGGTTAATCCTGTCATAACGCCCGAGACCATCTTTCAGGCACGGAAGCTCGTGGACCAAGTGTATGTTGATGAGAAGCTGAAAGGCTACATCGTTGATATTATTCATGCTACTCGTGACCCTGGTTCATATGGCCTCAATCTAAGCAATTATATCCAGTTTGGCGCCTCACCCCGAGCTACTATTGGTCTGACACTCGCTGCCAAAGCATGGGCTTTTCTCGAAGGTCGAGGTTTTGTAACTCCACAGGACGTCAAAAACATCGGTATGGATGTGCTCCGACATCGCGTCATTGTCAGTTATGAGGCTGAGGCTGAGGAGGTCAGCTCAGAGGATGTCGTAACCCGAATTTTTGATTCTGTCCCAGTTCCTTGATGCTACTTTGAAAACTTTGGACTCAGATCGTACCCGCGAGATTCTACGCAAGGTTCGGCAGATTGAGATCCGGACTCGGCGTCTCGTTACCGATGCTCTTGCAGGGGCTTATCACAGTTCCTTCAAGGGGCAGGGAATGGATTTTGACGAGGTTCGGGAATATGCAGCTGGAGACGATATTCGCTCAATCGACTGGAATGTTACCGCTCGCATGAATACTCCCTTCATCAAAAAGTTTCGAGAGGAGCGTGAGTTGACAATCCTGCTTGCTGTAGACCTTAGTGCCTCTGGCAGTTTCTCTTCAAATGAACAGACCATTCGTGACCTAGCAGCAGAGATTGCCAGCGTTCTAGCCTTCTCCGCCACTCGCAATGATGATAAAGTTGGAGTCTTACTTTTTACTGACCGTATTGAGAAATTCATCCGTCCGGAGAAGGGACGTCACCATATTCTGCGACTCATTCGTGAAGTACTTTTCCATGAGCCGGAAGGAAAAGGTACTGACCTGCCTGGTGCATTGCGTTATATCAACCAGATTCAACGCAGACGTGCTATCGTCTTTCTCCTCAGCGACTTCCTTCCTGGGATGCAGACCGATGAAACCGAACTATACCGTCTGCTTGGTCATGCAAACCGTAGGCACGATCTTGCCTGTTTTCTTCTTGGTGACCCACGCGAAACGGAGCTGCCCGATGTCGGTTGGATTACCCTGGAAGATGCTGAGACTGGAGAGCAGGTAGAGGTGAATACCTCAAGTGCTCGAGTCCGCAAGGATTTCAATGAGGCGAACACTAAGCGGATCGGTGAGTTGGAACGGAATCTGCGGCAGCGTGGTATTGATTACCTGCACGCAGGCACTGGAGAGCCTTACATGCTAGCACTTCGAGCTTACTTCAAAAAAAGGAGTAGTCGGCGGTGAGTTTATCTTCCTCCCAAATGCAGGCGCAGGCTAAACCTGCAGAAGATATTGAAGATATCATCGAACTGCAGGCTGATGTGACTAAAGTACCGCTTGAGCAGATTATTGAGCTTAAGGACGTACCACTTTGGACTGGTTGGTATTGGATCGGAGGAGCAATTCTTTTGCTCATAGCATTGTTGGTTCTTTTATTCACCCGCAAAAGAAAATCTGACTCTACTGAATCAGTTTCTCAGATTCCTCCCCACGAAAAAGCCTTACAGGAGCTGCGCGAGATCTGGTCTGGTCAGGAAGAGTTGGATGATAAGATATTTGTCATTACCGTATCTGACGTTCTGCGCCGTTATATTGAGGCAGCTTTTTCTATTCGTGCTCCTGAGCGTACAACTGAAGAATTTTTGGAGGAGGCATCTCAGCATGAAGATTTGAAGGGCGATTTTGCAGATCGTCTTGATGAGTTCCTTTCTATTGTAGATCTAGTTAAGTTTGCCCGAATGCCTTTGGCTTCAAATAAGCGCGAAGAGCTTCATGAGTCTGCCGTAAATTTTGTGGAGGAGTCTCATCAGGCGATGATGCTAAAAATTGCTCCTGAACTTTCTACCTCAGCCCAAATGCTAGGGGAGAAGATCGAAAAATGATGGATTGGTTCAAAGATCTGCCCTTGGTTTTCGAAACCCCTCACTGGCTTTGGCTATTAGTAATCGCACCAGTACTGCTTGTGTTGCGTGGACAGTCAGGGCGCACTTCTTCTGTTTTGTATCCATCCGCGGGCTTGGTACTGGGAGTTTCCCGTAAGGTCCATCGGCGCTGGGGAGGTGTTCCCGGGTTACTACATTTAATCAAAATACTCTCTCTTTGTTTGTTGGTAGTCGCCCTTGCTCGTCCTAAATGGCGCAAAGGTTCTGTTACTGAGAGCGAACGTAGCGGAGTGGATATTGTTCTGGGCCTCGACCTTTCTGGCTCAATGTGGGCGCATGATTTCGAAGTTCGGAACAAGCCAACCGATCGACTCTCAGTTGTAAAAAAGGTTATAGAGGAATTTATCCGAGAAAGACCAGATGATCGCATTGGTATTGTCGCGTTTTCTGGTGCGCCTTATCTAGTTAGCCCACTCACTTTAAATCACGACTGGGTGCTAGAAAACTTAGACCGCCTTCGAATCGGTAGCATCCCTGAGCAGGGTACTGCAATTGGTAGCGCGATTGGTATGGCTGTTAACCGTCTCAATAAGCAAAAGAGTGAAAGCCGTCTAATTGTGCTCCTGACAGATGGAGCGAATAATGCTGGGCAAATTGAGCCTGTACAGGCTGCTGAAGCAGCCGCGAGCTTTAAGATCAAGATCTACACCATTGGTGCAGGGCAGGAGGGAGTTGTGCCATTTCCCCTCATCAACCGAGATGGAACACCTCGGCGAGATGCCAGAGGCAACATGTTAATGGGGCGCTCTGATTCTGATATTGACTTGGAGACTCTTCAGAAAGTTGCAGAACTCACTGGAGGGAAATCATACCACGCAGAGGATGCTACCGCTCTCAATAAGGTCTATGAAGATATCGACAAACTAGAGAAGACGGAGAAAAAACTAAAAATTCGTCATAATTACAAAGAGGTGTTCGCATTTCCATTGATATTTGGACTGGGTCTTTTTCTGCTTGAACAGACACTTTCCGGTACCCGTTTTAGAAGACTTCCGTGACGTTTGGTTCCCATACTTGGATTATCGCGCTTGCGCTAGTGATACCAGTGCTAGTTCTCTTCTTCGTGCTTACTGAACAGCGAGTTTGGAAGAGGCTGTCTTACTTTGCAGGCAATCGCATTTTGCGCCAACTAACAGCTAACTATAGTCCTCTTTTACGCAATACAAAGGCAGCCTTAGTTATAACAGTCGTTGTTCTGGGTTGTCTTGCCTTGGCAAGACCTCAGGCGGGGCATACCTATCGTGAAGAGAAACGTCGAGGCATAGACTTTATTATAGCACTGGATGTCTCTCGCAGCATGCTTGCCGAGGATATCAAGCCTAACCGCCTTGAGCGTGCCAAGCTTGCCATTCATGATTTGCTTCTACAGACTGAAGGAGACCGCGTTGGCCTTCTCGCCTTTGCAGGTAGCGCTTTTCTTCAATGTCCACTTACGCTTGATTACGATGCCTTTCGGCAGACCCTCGACTCCGTTGATACGGGTCTACTTGCGACCCAAGGTACGGATGTGGCGGGAGCAATTCTAGAAGCCCAAGGCTCCTTTGCCGAAGGTGATAACCAGAAAATTCTTGTGATGATCACTGATGGTGAAGATTTAGAGGCAGAAGGTGTTTTAGAAGCACGAAAGGTGGGTGAGGAGGGTATCGTCATCTACACAGTTGGTGTCGGTAGTGCGGAGGGTGAACTCATTCCTGTGCGTAACTCTGACGGTTCACAGGACTGGTTGCGCGATGCTCAAGGAGAGTTGGTTCAAACTCGTCTGGATGAGACCGTCCTCCGCCAAATCGCAGTTGCTACCAATGGCGCTTATGTACCTCTAGGTCCGTCTGGCCAAGGTCTAAATTATGTATACGAGCATGGTCTGTCTCTAGTTCCTGAGGAGGAACGCGAGGCTCATATGAGCAAAGTACCAGTTGAAAGATACCAGTGGCCTTTGGCAATTGCTGTTGGGTGTCTCCTTCTTGAGATGCTGCTGGGTACACGTCGTCTTGGTAAGGGTTTTCGAGCCTCTAGAGGTGCTGTTTCAAATTTAATACTCTTTGGATTGGGTCTATGTCTGTTACCCTGGGATCTCTCTGCATTCACTTTCGGAGGCGGTAAATCCCATTACAAAAATGGTGACTATGAAAAGGCCAAGGCAATCTTTCAGGAGGATGCAGAAGATGATCCTGATTCTGCAATTCACCAGTACAATCTTGGCGCTGCCCAGTTTCAGCTAGGAGCATTCGAAGATTCCACTAATGCTTTGGACAAGGCTCTAGAGTTGGAGAAGGATAATCCTGAATTCCAGAGGGACATTTATGCCAGTCGAGGGCTTGTGCGTTTTCAGCAGGGCATGCTTGAAGATGATGCAGCAAAGACAATCGAACTATGGACGCAGGGACTTCTTGATTACGCTACTGCATTGAATCTGCACGATATGGAGGACGAACGCTATGCAGAACTTCAAGAGTCGCATGATAAACTGGAGCAGCAACTTAGAGATTATACTTACGAACATGGTGTTAATCAGTATCGAGAAGGTAAATTCGATACTGCAGCAGAGGCATTCGATGATGCACTCAAGGTAGCTGCTAAAGATCGTAGGGACGAAATTTTCTACAATCAGGGGAATGCTCGTTTTCGTCTAGGACAGGAGCAGCTTCAGTCCAGCCCACAGGAAACGATCAAAAGCTGGGAGCAGGCGCTAAAAGATTACGATCAGGCTATCGAGGCTAGGGAAGGAGAACCTTTCGAGAAGGCAGTTAAGAACCGTGACCTTGTGCAGCAACGTCTCGAGGAGCTAAAGCAGCAACAACCGCAGAATCAGGATTCTGATAAACAGGATGGCGACTCTGACCAAGACCAGAAGGAGAGTCAGAACAATGACTCCAACTCTGAGCAGTCAGAATCACAGAATCAGGATTCCCAGCAGAATCAGGCCAATGATAGCCAAGAATCGGATAATGGCCAAGCCAGTCAGAGCGACAGTGAGGCTGATCAGGAAGAAGAGTCTGCCAATCAAAAGCAGGGGGGAAATGGAGACGACGATGAGGAAAATTCCCAAGCCCAAAGTTCTCAGGCGAAAAATGGCGATCAGAGCGACGGAGAAGATGCCAAGCCAATTCCGGGGCGTATGACTCAAGAACAGGCCATGCAGCTTCTGGAGGTTCTTAGAGGCTACGAGCGAAAGCTTCCCCTTGGTAATCTAGAACGAATACGCCGTAAGGATGATAAGGATGGTAGGGAAGGGCGTAATTGGTAGTTAGTTATGAGTATATCTCGACACTCTCTAGATGCCTGTTGGATCGCCCTATTGCTGTTCTCAGCCATCAGCAGTTTTGGTCAGCAGACTGTTCAGAGCCGAGTAAATCCACAGGTAGCTACAAAAGGCCAGCAAGCAACCTATGAAGTGATTTTACCCAGTGGAGGCGGCAACCGAATTGGTGGTGTGCCACCAAGAGTTTCCGGGCTCGAGATATCTCACAACGTTTCTTACTCTACGAGTACTCGTATTATCAATGGGAACGTGAGCCGAACTGTGACGTATGGATTTCCAGTTCGTGGACTTCGTACTGGTACCTTTACAATTCCTGCTTGGGTAATGGAGGTTGGTGGAAAGAAGTTCAATATACAACCTGCAACCTTTAAGGTCGTTGATGCTGGCGAAGTTTATAAAGACGTATTCCAGCTATCTCTTATTCTTCCTCAGAAAGAAGTGTACGTGGGTCAGCGTATGGAAGGGACTCTGCGTTTGCTTGTGAGGGAGGGTGTCTCGGTTCGAGTCGTAGGAGCGCCTGAAAAAGATGGTGGTGATGGATTTACATTGGAACCTCTCAAACAAGATTCTTGGAGTATCAATCAAACCCAGATAGGTGGCATTCGCTATGATCAGGGTACTGTTGCGCTCAATCTTACCCCCATCAAGTCTGGCCCACAGTCTCTCAAATTTACTCAGATTGTCTCAGTACGTGTCCGCAGCAGGGACCCCCTAAATGACTTCTTTGGGCGTGGTTCCGAGAAGCAGATTCCATTGGAGACAGAAGCCATCAACCTTAATATCAAGCCGCTTCCAACTGCTGACAAACCTCAATCTTTCTCGGGAGCAGTTGGAAGCTTTGAGGCAGTCGTGGAGGCTTCTCCATCCGAGGTGCGGGTTGGTGAGCCTGTTACATTAACCTACCGTGTTAGTGGTTCTGGAAGTTTTGATCGTATTCAGGCTCCTGCATTAGACGGCGCAAATGATTTCAAGGTATATCCTCCCAAGATTGATTTTCAGCCAGGTTCTAGTGTGAAAAGCTTTGAGTATCTTGTTATTCCTCAACGAGAGGGAACTGGAGAATTGCTGGAGGTGCCATTCTCATATTTTGATCCTGAGAAAGGTACCTATGTAGACTTAAGTCGACGCCCCATGGCGATTTCGGTTTTGCCTCCACCAGAAGGTACAGATTTTGAAGTACCCACTCAGGTAGCGAAGACTCCCGAGACTGGTAATCGCAAATCAAATGTTGGTTCTGGAGTACGCCTCCTTGATATCCGACTGGAGCCCGGTCGCTGGCAGATCCGAGGTGAGGCTATGATTCTGACCCCTGTCTTCATTGGTACTCAAGTCGCTTTACTGGGTCTTTTTTCAGGGCTTTTCATAGTGCGTCGTAAACAACTTCTACTTGCTGGTGATGCAGATCTGCGACGAAGAATTGCTGGCGGCAAGGCTGCTAGTAAATGGCGCCAAGAGGCTGAATCCGCTGCTTCAAATGGAGATGCAGCACTCTTTCTTGATGCCGCCTTGCGTGCAGTACAAGAGAGTGTGGGGAGTCACAATATAGACTCTGAAGCCAGTGCATTAACATTCGGAGATGTACACCGTTATTTGGAAAAAAATGGTGCAGATGAAGATGTCATTAAAGCAGCTCGTGATCTATTTGAGGCTGGTGACTTGCTAAAGTTTGGAGGGGCTAACACGGGTGCTCTCGATCTACCTAGTTTGTTGAAATCGCTGAATCAGTTAGAGGAGGCTTTGAAATGAGACGTTACTTTTTCCAGACCTTCTTTCTCTTTCTCTGCTCGACGGCTTTGGCACTAACCGTTGAAGAGGCTTTTGAAGCAGGCAATCAAGCTTACACTCGTGGCGAAAACACTCTACTTGAGGCCCGAAACAAGGGCGTAGACGAAAAAGAACCATTACTCGAATCAGCCGAGAAGGAGTTTGAGCGAGCTTTGGCCAACTTCCATTCCTGCCTAGGTCAAGCTGAGTCATCTGCCTTACACTTCAACATGGGTAACACCTACTTTAAACTGGGCCAACTGGGGCGCAGTATCTTTCATTTTCGTAGGTCTCAGGAACTGGAGCCATCCTCAGAGGAGTCTCGCGCAAATCTACGTTTTGTACAAAATATTGCTGGTCTTGAGATTCCTGCCAGTAGCCTTTACGAGAAGACATTGGCTCGTAGGTCGGCAGGTTTCTGGGCATTTTTATTCACCATTGGATTTTGGGTGGGAGCTGCGCTTTTAGTATTTCCAAGGATGTTCGGCTCTTCCGGCCCAGTTCTGCCTATTGTAGGGATAGTTGTTTTGTTGTTTAGCCTCATTCCAGCCTGGGCAGTGCTGCAGTCTGGCCGTGCGAAGGCCCTCGCGATCATCCTTGATAATGATACTCCATTGTTGGTTTCGCCTACAGAAGGTAGCGCAACTGCTACCTTTCTTCAGGGCGGAGACTCTGTGCAACTCAATCTAAAAAAGACTCATTCCGATCACCTATTTGTTGCCACTGTCCGAGGAGAGGAGGGCTGGGTGCCAAAGGTTGCACTTGGGCGTGTTCGAGAATAGATAACACTTATCAAATCAATGAGTACCTACGACACCTTTACTGAGGATTTAAAACGAATTGCTGCCTTGGGTTCAATTTCCGGTCTCTTAGAATGGGATGAGCAGGTGAATTTGCCTCCAGAAAGTGCTGATTATCGCGCTCGTCAGTCTTCAGCAATGTCGGAGCTTGTCCATCGTGAAGCCACCCGCTCTCAGGTTGGAGAGTGGCTCGCGGAACTAAAGGAAGATACCAGCCTCGACTTAGATCAACAGTTGGTGGTTTCTGAGGCTGGTAAGGAATATGATCGGTTGACCAAGATCCCAGCTGATTTCGTTTCGAGGAAAGCGGAGTTGACCAGTCTCGCTTTTCACGCATGGGGCAAGGCAAGGGCTGATAATGATTTTGCAAGCTACGCTCCTTATTTGGAGAGGAATCTGGAGTTGGCCAAAGAGGAGGCTTCCTACTTGGGCCGTGCTGACGATCCATATGACTATTGGATCGATCGATTCGACCCTGGCATGGATGCTACTAGCATCCAGCGTATTTTCAAAGGTCTTAAGGATGAACTAGTTCCTCTTGTACGGCAAATCCTTGATTCTTCGATCAAAGCGAATACGGACTGCATGAAGGACTTTCCAGTGGATCGTCAGGAAACTTTCTTGCGCGAGGTGACAGAGCGTCTTGGATTTAACTACAGACGCGGCCGAATCGATCGCTCACTGCATCCATTTTGTAGCGGCAATGCGTTTGATACGCGAATGACTACGCGGTTCTTTAAAGACAATCCGCTGGATTCCCTTTTCAGCTCCATCCATGAGACGGGACATGGTCTTTATGAGCAAGGTTTACCACATGAGCATATTGGGACTGCACTGGGTGAGGCTGCTGGAATGGCAGTGCATGAGAGTCAGAGCCGACTCTGGGAGAACCAAGTGGCCCGTAGTCCCGAGTTCTGGAAATTTTGGGAACCCGTCTACCGAGAAACCTTTGATCAACAATTGTCCGGAGTCTCCAGTCATGACTTTTATCTGGCAGTCAACTCTGTGGCATTAAATCCAATTCGCGTCGATTCCGACGAGGTGACCTACAACCTTCACATTCTTCTTCGTTTTGAGTTAGAAAAGGCATTATTCGACGGATCCCTAGCAGTTTCAGACTTACCCGAGGAATGGAATCGGCTTTCCGAGCAGATCGTTGGCTTGCGCCCGCGTAATGACTCTGAGGGAGTTTTACAAGACGTACACTGGTCCGGCGCTGCATTCGGGTATTTTCCTAGTTACTGTCTTGGTAACCTATTGGCTGCCCAGCTTTGGTATGCCCTTCTGGAGCAAGTACCTTCGGTCCCTGAAGAGATGGCAAAGGGAAACTTTTCTCCCGTGCTGGATTGGCTGCGAACGAACGTTCACCAACATGGTCGTCGACGGTTCGCTCTTGAGCTATCTAAAGCAGTAACCGGCCAAGACCTTTCCCATGTGAGTTTGATTCGTTATCTACGGGAAAGATACTTGCCGCTTTACAGTTCTTAGCCTCCTTAAGACGGCTCCTTTTTACCGGGAAGCAGGACTTTGGGGTCAACCTTGCGAACATTTACGTATTTGGCGCGAAAGGTTTCTTCCATGAAGTCTTTGAAGTCTTGAGGCAGTGCATCCACATATTTTTGAATCTCTTTGTTAGAAGCTTGAGAGCTGATTGGTTCGAGTGGAAGAGACTCTGATTCTGAAGGTGGTTTTGGAGCCTCATCTTCGACTATTTCTTCTGGTTTAGGCGCCTGAGGTTCCTGTGGCTTTTCTACCGGAGTTTTTTCCTCGGGAGCCTTGTGTTCTTGCTTCTTAGGTTTTGGAGAGGGAGGTCCCTCTTGAACAACAGTAGGCTTCAGTTCTGCACTTATCGCCTCTCCAGTTGGTTGCTCTAGCTCAGGACTAGAGGTGCTCAGTTTTTTTTTTGGAGCTTCGTTAACGGGGAGATCTTTGTAGAGTGCTGTAATATCCTTTATCAGTGAATCAATTGCACGTGCTTTTCCTTCTTCAACAGCCTTCAGTAGAGTGGACTCTAAATTTACAAGCTGGGAGAGACCGCCTTGTACACCTGCTTCACCGTCGTGAAGTACGGTGAGGATTCTACCGATTGCATCCGTTCGCTCATTGCCACCTGCTCGAACTGAGTCAACCATACGAGAGCGGAAGTGGTCACGAAGGTCGCAGAGTAGGCGGTATAGATCACGACCGTCTTCAGCGATTTTCTCTAGTGTGCTCAGTAGATTTTGATAGTCGCTTTTTAGGATGGTTTCAGCAATTGCTGAAATAGTGTCTGGGTCGACAATACCATATACATCAAGAACGTCATCCTTTGTGATATCGGTTCCGCAGAAAGTGATGAGTTGATCCAAAGTTGACTGCGCATCACGCATGCCTCCCTCTGCAATATGCGCTATAATATCAAGGGCTTCCTGCGAGGCTTTAATACCTTCGGTTTCGCAAATAAGGGCTAGCTTTGCAGCAATTGTTTCTGAACTGATGGCTCGAAACTCAAACCTCTGGCACCGTGACAGTACCGTTCTCAGGACCTTATCGGCCTCTGTTGTCGCAAAGATAAATTTAACGTGAGCAGGCGGTTCCTCGAGTGTCTTAAGTAGTGCATTCCAAGCCTGCTTCGTGAGCATATGCACTTCGTCGATGATGTAAATCTTGTAACGGCATTGTGCGGGAGCATATGCGCAATCTTCCCGGAGGTCTCGCACTTGGTCTACTCCATTGTTGCTTGCACCATCAATCTCAATTACGTCAAGACACTCCCCACGCATGATGGCGTCACAAATTTCTGTGCTTTCCGGAGTTTCGATTGAAGGGCCTTCTTCCCAATTTAAGGATTTGGCAAAGAGACGGGCTGTAGTGGTCTTTCCAGTGCCACGGGGGCCTACAAACAAATATGCATGGGCAATTCGGTTCTGGTCGATTGCATTTGAGAGCGTACGGACAATATGTTCTTGCCCAACAAGTTCAGTGAATTGTTTGGGACGCCACCTGCGGGCAATGACCTGATAGGCTTCGCTCATATTTCCTTTGGTTAGTGAAGGGGAGGGCAGGGGAGGTTGGCAATCTTGTTTTTGTGGAACAGCCTATCTTGGATGCTGGGCACAAAAATGGCCAGGCACCCTACGGCACACGCAGATCAAGCTACCGTTGCTTCCTTCCGGACCTGGCGGGGTTTGCTATTTCATGTCGCAAAGGGACCAATGTCACCATAACGCTTTTTAAACCAGTGTTGCTATAAAAATGCTTTCAAGCTATGGCTCAAAAAGTGCCCCATTAT
>CAJWWL010000020.1 GCA_913048125.1 uncultured Opitutia bacterium
AGAAGGTCGCGTCGTTCACGACATTATCGCCTGAACAATAAAGTATTTTTGTATCCAGAGGCTCTGGGTTTAGGAGAACGATCAAAAAAATTACGTGCTTCGACGTAAAATTTCCCGTTTGCATTCTGTAACCAGTTCGAGCAGATTTTGAGATCTTTTTGGTGGCGGTTCTCCCCCCAAATCCCGTCCCAAAAAAAGCCCCCGCCGGCCTAGCCGACGGGGGCTACCTATATGTGTGTCACCTTACCCTGCAAAAGTTAGATTGTGTCTATCCGTTTGCCCTGAGAGGAATCCTAAGAGAACTTTGTTCAAAAAAATTCCAACTCGCCAAAGCACGCAGAAACATAAGATCATAATCAGAATGAAGCATTTGCTCGCAAAGTGGGGACTACTGATGTTGTGCACGCAACCGACATCAGGCCAAGCGGAACTAACCACTTTACGCTCCATAGCCTTTGGCTCATGCGCTAAGCAGTACACCCCCCAACCAATCTGGGATTCCGTAATAGCGGGTAACCCTGACCTGTTTATATTTCTTGGTGACAACATATATGGAGACACCACAGATATGGCAAAGCTCCGAGCTAAGTACCAACAACTTGGTGCCATACCAGGCTACCTTAAGCTCAGAGCACACTGCCCCATACAAGCAACCTGGGACGACCACGACTACGGCCTAAACGATGCTGGCTCCGAATATTCTAAAAAAGCCGAATCCCAGCAGGTCTTCCTAGACTTCTTCGGGGTATCTGCGGAATCTCCACGGCGCAAGCGAGCTGGCATATACCACGCGCAAACATACGGCAAACCTGGCCAGCGCATACAAGTCATCTTACTGGACACACGCTACTTCCGAAGCCCATTGAACAATATTGGTCGCCCTAAAGTTCGCACTGAAGGGAGGACGGGTCCCTATGGGATTACAAAAGACCCCGATGCTACTATCCTTGGTGAAGAGCAGTGGCAATGGCTCGAAGATCAGCTCTTACAACCTGCAGAACTGCGAATTGTGGCCTCCAGTATCCAAGTTGTCTCAGACCAGCATGGTTGGGAATGCTGGGGCACAATGCCGAGTGAAAGAAAGCGCCTGTATGATTTGTTGAACAAAACAACTGCAAATGGTGTAGTTGTTCTGAGTGGAGACCGTCATCATGCAGAAATTTCCCGTATCGAAGGCAAACTGCCCTACCCTCTCTACGATATCACTGCAAGTGGACTCAATCAACGTAAGGGATTTTCAAACGAACATAACCCCCACCGAATCGGAACATGGTATCGTGAAGAGCATTTCGGAATGATTCTAATCGACTGGGAGACAGATAATCCAGAAATCACTTTTCAAATCCGTGACATCAAAGGACGACCTGTTATCCAACATAGGACACTCCTTAGCGCCATTAGTCCTTGAAATCCAAATCTATTTCATTCCGATCCCTGTGTTATTGTGAAAAAGCTCTCCCTAACCTTTGCTTTATTGGGCCTTTCAATCTCACTCGAAGCTCAACCTTCTGGCTTTAACTACGACGAAGCCAAAGTCCCCGAGTACAAATTGCCTGATCCACTTACTACCGAAGACGGTAAAAAGGTAACGAGCCCAAAGATCTGGCAGGATATTCGACGACCAGAGATATTCAGTCTTTTCCAAAAACACGTCTACGGCAGGTCGCCAAAACCATCAGGCAAAATCCACTATCAAGTGTTCGACGACTCACTCAACACTGGCAATGAAAATTACAGACGCAAACAAGTTGAGATCTCCCTCAGTGGAAAGAAGAACGGCCCAAAGATGGATTTACTTCTTTATATCCCAAATAAAGGAACTGGGCCTTATCCAATCTTCCTCACTTTAAACTTTAGAGGTAACCACTCTATCAGCAAAGATCCTGAAGTACGTATCACCCGGTCCTGGGTTCCAAACGAAAAGGGGATCAAGAATAACAAAGCCTCAGAAGCAACAAGGGGTATGCGGTCCAGTAGGTGGGACGTATCGCAAATTACATCGCGTGGCTATGCACTTGGTACGATATATTGCGGCGACATAGAACCTGACCATCGTAATGGAAGAGTTGACGGAATCCGAGCCCAGTATCCAGAAGCCTATACGTGGAGCGCAATTGGGGCGTGGGCATGGGGGCTCTCTCGAGGACTAGACTACCTCGAAAAAGACAAGGACATCGATGCATCCAAAGCCATTGTCATGGGTCACTCCCGACTTGGAAAAACTGCTTTATGGGCCGGGGCAAGCGACACCCGCTTCGCAATAACCATATCAAATAACTCAGGCTGTGGTGGCGCAGCCCTTTCGCGTCGGCGCTTTGGAGAGACTGTAAAGCGTATCAATACATCTTTCCCACACTGGTTCGTGGACCAATATAAAACCTACAACGATAATGAGGATGCATGCCCGGTCGACCAGCACCAGCTAGCTGCACTTGTCGCTCCAAGACCCCTATACATAGCTAGCGCAGTCCAAGATCGCTGGGCTGATCCTCGAGGTGAATTTCTCGCAGCCAAGCATGCAGCACCAGTCTACGAACTACTTGGAGCAGGCACTTTTCCCACTAAAGACATACCGCCTGTCGACAAGCCAGTACAAGGTGCCATCGGCTATCATATCCGCTCTGGAAAGCATGATGTAACAACCTTCGACTGGAAGGCATATCTAGATTTTGCTGACAAGCATTTCAATTAAACAGCTCAGGACCGCATTGAAATGAAAATAATTCACTCGATAGTATTTCTCATAGTCTTGACGGGCTTGCTTCGCAGCGCACCAAAGACCGCTGAAATTCAACAAGCACTCGACACTAAAATACTCGCCGAAGGTCTCCCGCTTGAGCAAGTTCGACTATTCACTGAAAGTCGAGTTCCTGAAGTCCCAGAATTCAATGACCCCGATGAGTGGCAAGTCTACTCAGGAAGGTTACGCCAGCAGCTTCTCGATAATATTGTCTTCCGAGGCAACCTAGCAAAATACTGGCGTTCAACTCCATCAAAGATAGAGTGGGACGAAGTAATCGAAGACCTCCCAGAATACCGAATCAAAAAGTTTCGATTTGAGATTCTACCCGGTTGGTTCTGTCCCGCTCTTCTCTATGAGCCTAAGAACTTAAATAACGACCAGAAATTACCGGTGGTCATAAACGTCAATGGTCATGACCCCAAGGGGAAAGCTGCACCTTACAAACAAATCCGATGCATTCACCAAGCACGCAATGGCATGATCGCTGTGAATGTCGAATGGATAGGGATGGGCCAATTTCACAATCGAATGAGCCACTACAAGCTGGCTCAATTAGACCTGTGTGGAGTTAGCGGTCTGGCACCCTTCTACCTGAATGTATCACGAGCTCTTGACGCCGCTCTCACTCATCCAAATGCAGACCCTGAACGCGTCGCTGTGGCAGGTCTCTCAGGAGGTGGATGGCAAACCATCTTTTTTAGTGCACTAGATACGAGAGTTAAACTCGCTAATCCGGTTGCAGGCTATTCAAGCTTCAAAACTCGTGCCCGCCACACATCTGATCTTGGAGATTCTGAACAGACTCCAAATGACCTCGCCACACTTGCAGACTACACACATCTCACAGCATTGCTGGCCGACCGAGCTCTCCTTCTCACAAAGAATGCAAAAGACAAATGTTGCTTCGCTGCCCCACATTCCCTCCCACCTTTAAAGGAGGCAGCTGAGCCAAAGTTCAAACTGCTAAATCGGGAAAAATACTTTCGTACGCACATCAACTACGATCCTGGCACTCATAATTTCGAAGCCGACAACCGCCGTCAGCTCTACAAGATGCTTGGGTATGTTTTCTATGGGGACCAAAATATCATTCCACATGAAGAAAAGCACACCGAGGCAGAAATTCACTCCGCCGAAAAACTAAATGTTCCTCTACCCGAGAATAATATAGATCTTGGTACCATAGCAGAATACCTAGCCGATTCGCTTCCAATTCCCGTCCCTGGCTCGGACCCGTTAGCTGGTGTTGAACGCCATGCATGCATACCAACACTTCATAAGATACTCCACACAACTCGCTACGAAGTCACCGCACAGCAGCTTAAGGCTCAAAACTTCAAGAATTTCTCTGTTACTCCTTGGCGACTACAACTAGGAAAAGCTTGGACTATCCCAGCAATCGAGTTTTCTCCGAAACCCAAGACTGATGAAACCGTAATACTTCTTGGAGATGAAGGCCGCAGCAAACTTGCTACTCAAATTCAAGGCCACCTCTCAGAAGGTAGAGCTGTAATGGCCATTGATCCTTTTTACTTCGGTGAATCGAAAATCTCCACCCACGACTTCCTATACTCAATACTAGTTGCTGCCGTTGGAGAACGTCCTCTAGGGATTCAAACAAGTCAGGTCGCGGCAATTGCACGCTGGACTCATGAGCGCACAAAAAAACCTGTGGACCTAGAAGCACACGGCATGAGAACAAGTGCAATCGCTCTAATGTCTACCACTCTTGAAATTAAAAACATTAGAAAGGCTGAGTTACATGGGAGTCTAAGAAGCTTTAAAAGTCTCATTAAAGAAGGCTACGGAGCCAATAAGTATCCAGAACTATTCTGCTTCGGTCTACTCGAGTACTTTGATGTACCCGAACTAATGAAACTCGCTACCGTTGCTGGCAAACAACGGATATTTTTCAAGTAGTGCCAGCAAGGCCCTTCATTGCAATTGCGGACGACTTTAGTGGAGCCGCGGAAATCGCTGGAACCTTTCACCGGCATGGACTACCGGTGCAGGTTACAAGCGATGTAGATGCAGCGATTCCTGATGATGAGACTTCAACAGTCATAGACCTAGATACTCGGAGACTAAATCCTCAGCAGGCTCGAATCAAACATCAGAGGATCGCAAGACGGATCACCCAAGAAAAACACTTATTTTACAAGAAGACTGATTCCGCCTTGAGAGGTCATATCAGTACGGAAATCAAAACTCTTCTCAATGAACTTCCCTTCAATAAAGTGGTATTTTGTCCGGCGAACCCTAAACGGGGTCGCATCATTAAAAAAGGAAACTACTACATCTATGGAACTCCCATTTGTGAGACAGAGTTCGCCCAAGATCCTTATTTCCCTATCAGGTCATCAAGTGTAACAGCAAACCTCCCCGAGTTCACTAGTTTGCCCGTCAGAAAAGCAAGTACACTTTACTCCAGAACAGAATCACTCCTTATTGCTGAAGCCGCGTCTGAGGAAGACTTAAAAAACTGGGCTTCAAAAATCCGAAAAGAACATCTTCCCGCAGGAGCATCACCTTTTCTTGCGGCATATCTGGAAAACCTAGGCCACGAGCCAACTTACAAACATCCCAAACCCAACCTTCGAAAAAGAGCCCTTTTTATTTCTGGCAGCTTATCTGAGAACAGCCACAAAACAGCTGAATCATTTAAAAAAAAGGGATTACAACTTCTGGAACTTTCAGATGATTGGGCAAATGCTCTGCCAGAACTCGCGCCAGAAGTAGCAATGGTCAAGTTTACCCGCCAAAAACTATCCAATCCGAAGGAACTCCCAAGAAACCTCGCAGAGTGGCTAAAAAAGTCTTTTAGCCAGTGCCAAAATAAAGTCTCCCACTTGTTAATCGAAGGAGGGGATACGGCAGCAGCGATTATAGACGTATTCAGTTGGCACTCCTGTAAGGTAATCTACGAATGGGAGTCTGGAGTCGTAACTCTTCAACCATCCGAGGACAAATCTCAGCTGATCACAATCAAGCCTGGAAGCTATACTTGGCCAAAAGATATATTAAGAACTCTAGAGAAAGCCTAGACTAGCTCGGGGATAGGACGAGCCTTATCAGCAAGCTCACGTATCGGCGCAGGGAGATTCTGTGCAATTCGAAGTTCACCCATGTCGAAAAGAGTATGAAAGATTGTTCCAAACAAATTCATGGGGCCATAGGGGCGTGTAGCTGGTAATGAAGCAGTACTATCAGACTCACCCACAACTTGTCCCATCTTGAGACCTCCACCTGCCAGAAGAAGGCTGGTAAGATTTCCATAGTGGTCTCGTCCTCCGTTTTTGTTAAGACGCGGTGTGCGTCCCATCTCACCTGTGACAACAAGGAGCACTTTATCGCTTAGACCACGGCGCTCAAGATCAGTCAAAAAGGCAGCAACTGCATGGTCGACCTGATGCCCCATTGGATATAGACCTGCCATATTCTTTGGGCTGTTTCCGTTGGAATGATAGTCCCAACCACAATCAGAAACGGTGACAAATCCTGTGCCAGCCTCTACCATGCGACGCGCCATGAGCATTTGCAGACCAAGTAAGTTGGTGGTACGGCGCATATCCCCCCAGCGTTGTAATTCACGAGCCTTGAAAATGTGGCTAGTGTCGTAGAGCTCAAGCGTCTTCGGGTCTTCCTTTGAAAGATCAAATGCACTAGCTACACCACCGCTAATTACATCAAAAGCTTGTTGCTGAAACTGGTCAGCACTCTCGACAATGCCACTGGCATCAACATCACGGCGAAGCTGATCAATACCACCAAGTAGAGTCTTGCGGTCCTGCAGTCGTTCAGAGGGAACCTTAAGCTCCATGTCCTGCTTTAGAGTTCCACCACCAGCAGGGTTGAAGGCTTCAAATGACTGCCCAAGAGAACCAGAGGCTGTAAGAGTTGGTAGAGCTCCAGTTTCAAAGTTGCTACCTAGCTTGAGCCCCTGTTGAACTGCCTCTGGCAGTACGAGGACATTACGAGGCATACCTGTCGAAGGGTGATTGGAACCGACTATACGGCTGTATACAGCGCTCATTGCTGCCTTCATCTCGTTTCCTGCGCTGGTTACGCTCAGGTAGGTATGTCCACCATTACCAGAAGCGTAGGAACGAACCACAGCGAATTTGTGGGCCATCTTTGCAAGCTTAGGGAAAGTACTGCCAAAAGTGATACCAGGAAGCGTTGTTGGAATCTCACCAGAGATGCTGCGAAACTCGGAAGGAGCAGTCATCTTGGGATCGAAAAACTCGATATGCGGAGGCCCACCCTGAAGAAAAAGCAAAACTACCGCCTTGTCTTTAACTAGGTGAGGTTGGTCTTTGGCTAACGCCTTGATTTGAAGTAGGTTAGGCAGAGTTAAGCCGCCAAACATACTAAGGGAGCCAGCGCGCAAAAAATCTCTTCGAGCAAAACCAGAACAGTTCTGGTCGAGAAGATTGTCCGTCAAGTTAATCATTAATTTGTAGAGGGTCGATATAAAATAGCAACACACTCTTATAACAGGACAGTCTGTTGTGGGTCAACGGCATTACAACTTGGCAAATGACCTTAGAAAATACATGAAAAAAGATATGCAGGAAAAGTCAGAAGAAATTCAGAAAGCTACTTTTGGAGGCGGATGTTTTTGGTGCATAGAGGCGTTATTCGAAAAATTAAGTGGGGTAACTGATGTTGTCTCAGGCTACACAGCAGGGCAGACCGTTGCACCTACCTATGAGGAGGTTTGCTCTGGCCAGACAGGACATGCAGAAGTCGTGCAAGTGAAATTCATCCCAGATTTAATCAGCTATGAAAAGCTACTTGAGCATTTCTTTAAAGTCCATGACCCCACAACCCTCAATCAACAGGGTGCTGATGCTGGAACGCAATACCGCTCAATTATACTTTACCACAACGAACTTCAGCAGAAGCAAGCGGAGATTGCCAAGTTGCAAGCGGCAAAATCCTGGCCAGACCCAATCGTAACTGAGATCCAACCGCTAGGCACATTTTACGAGGCTGAGGCTTATCACCAAGACTACTTTCGCCGCAACCCAGATCAACCATACTGTGCTGCAGTAATAGCGCCCAAGGTTCAAAAGTTCTGAGCGACTTGAAGATTTTGTTCAGCTAAAGAGTGACCTTACTCATAGCGCCACTTCATCACCCAAGGATCGCGGGTCTCCTGTTGGAAAGACTTAAGTTTCGTCTTAAGACGATCTAGAGTCTTCCGATGACTAGAAGACCCAGCGAGGTTTTTTCCCTCATGAGGGTCAGCCTCTAAATCGTAGAGTTCGAACTCATCACGATGAATATAGCCACCAACAGTTTTCATCCCGTAGGGTGCAGACATACCTAGTTTGTACTGTGCTTGCCACGTAGGCGCGGCCCAAAGATCAGAAGCGAAAGGATACGGTAGTTCGTGGGCTATATTCCAGATTAGCTTGTACTTGCGTTCTCTTACGACACGCATTGGGTAGTACATTGTAATCTCATGGAAGGTGTGAGAGGCATACACCTCGTCCCAACCTTTGGGGCTGGTCTGACCGAGTATGGAAAGGAAGGAGCGCCCATGAAAAGTTCCTGGCATTTGACGAGATTTTTGACCGCCGGAGGTACCTTCACTAGAGAGGTTCTTGAGCAGATCATGGGTGGCTTTCCCGTCTTCTCCAAGACCACCAGCAAAGTCGAGGAGAGTGGGCACAAGATCAACCCAACTAACTAAAGCGCCAGATTTGACACCCCTATTTTTTTCATAGGGATTGCGAACGAGACAAGGTGAGCGCATCCCCCCTTCATACAAGGTAGTTTTAGCGCCAGGCATTGCGATGCCGTGATCGGCAATAAAAAGAAATAGGGTATCCTTCCAAAGCTTGGCGTCTTTTATGTGTTGGATGAGGGCGCCTAAACCTTGATCAATGCGGGATACAGATTGATAATATTGGGCAATTTCTGCGCGGCAGGTGGGAGTATCTGGCAAAAACCCGGGCACTCTGACCTGTGCAGGGTCGTAAATTTTCTCTGTGATACCCGGAAAGCTCTTGCCGGGTCGAGGATTTCCAAAGCGATCAGGTGTGTGAGGGAGTTCCTGCGCAGAACCACCGCCACGGTGAGGGTCGGAAGTACAAATGTATAGGAAAAAAGGCTTCTTGCTATCCTCGGCGATGAAGCTCTTACAATTATCAGCCATAACTTTGGGACTGCGAGAATTGCCAGGAATGTATTGGTCAAACTGGTAGACTTCTTCTGGGGCTACATGATACTTCCCGCACCTAGCCGTCCGATATCCTGCAGCAGCAAGATAGGCGGGAAGACTTACAATGTTGGAGTAGCTGTTAAACTTATGATAACTGTGTTGATGTCCATAGTGACCGTTTGCATGGTTGTGAAGACCTGTCAGAATTACAGATCTACTTGCACTGCAGCTAGCCGTAGTACAGAAGGCATATCGAAAGAGTGTACCGTCAGCTGCTAAAGCATCCATGTTAGGGGTTTTTAGAGCTTCATTGCCGTAACAACTCATGTCGGGGCTCTGGTCATCAGTCACAAAAAGGACGATGTTTTTAGGAGCAGCAAAGATACAAACGCAATTAAGTAGGAGGACAGGGAAGATTCTGAGCATGATGGTACTTAGGGTTTCCCGAAGCTAAAGAAAGTCAAGGGAGGGACTAGATAGCTATTACCGGACTCAGTAAAATTATTAGCGGTAGGCAATAACACCTGGGTGTTCGCGACAATAATCGTCGATCTCTTCCCTTGAGAAAACCATAAATGCGGTAGAGAGTGCATCAGCTAAGGCAGCTGAAGGTGCACGGGCCCAAGTTCGACTTTCCGTCTCTGAAGGGCGGGCAGTGCGGGGATCAAGAACATGGGCACCCTTAACTGCTTTACCAGAGCCACTCATGGCTTCACGAGTGAGCCACAACGGATCACGGCCAGTCTCATCACCAAAACCCACCTTCCATCCTTCAGCTCCTTTGGGCGCATCCAGTGCCAATACAGTACTACCCCCACTGTTAAGGAGAGCCCTAGGCAATTCCCACTCCTCAAGGTATTCTGCGAGACGGTCTAGAGCAAAGCCTTTACCAATACCACCCAAATCAATGCCTGAACCTGCTTCCTGACAATAAACTGTAAGGTCTTCGATACTGAGCAGATAAAGACCTTTTCGTTTTTCCTCAAAGGCGGCATCAAGCAGATCGGAATCCACTAGTTTAACTTCACCCTGTTCATTACGGATCTCATCCATGACGGTGGCTAAAGAGACATCAAAAGCTCCTTTGGTTTGTGTAGAGATTTCGAAGGCTAGCTTAAGGCAGTCAAACGCCTCGATGCTGAGTCGAAGGGATTCACCTGGCTCCAGCATATTTAGGATTGAAATGTCGCTGTGCGGACGGAAACGAGATAGCTTATCCTCTAGGGTATCTAGGAGGGTCCAAGCTTGTTGTGCAATGGAGAGAGCATAAGACTTATCTTCAGTAGCAAGAAAGATTTCGAAAGTTGTCGCCATTGCATCATGAGCGAACTTGTGGACAGTTTCACTCACGGAACAGTCTCAGCCTCAATAAAGTCATCACGGATACCTTGGCCATAGATAAGGTTTAATATAATGCCTTCCCGAAGAGAGTAATCTGTGTACGGATCGTAGTATTCTTTACTCAAACGCTTAAGCAACTCTTCCTTTAGGTCCGGATGAACAACAATGAACTCGGCATCAAGGTAGCCATCTTCAGGAATGCCAACATAGTATTTTATGCGTTCATACTCGCGGAGATACCAAGGGAAAGGCCAGTGTTCTGTTTCACTGGTGGTGAAGATCTTAATACGTGAGCCTATACCAAGCTTGTGGTGAACACTCAAGGATTTGACCTCACCGACGAGCTTAAGGAAATCATCGGTAGTATGAACGTAGGCATAAGGGTTGCGCATGTCGGCGGCATAGTAAGCACTAGTTGCTTTTCGAGCCTGTCCGTGAGCGGCAAACAGGCTCCAAGCCATGAGCAAGCTGATTGCGAGACGAGCGTCATTGAAACGAACGACTTTGAGAAGACGGTCAATACCGTGTCCACCTAACAAAGCAAATCCGAGTAGGAAGTTTAGGGCCAACCAAGGAGTCTTGTAAGGGATAAGCCCGTAGATGAACCAAAGTATCAGCGAATACACGGCAAGGAAGCGAGCGGCACGACAACGCGGATTGTTCGCTTTTTCTACAAAGGCAAAAACAATTCCAAGCAATCCAGTCAGCAAAAGGGGGAGTTCACTGCAAGAGTAGCCTTCCTCTGAGTAATTAAAGAGGATGCTCCAGTAATAGCTGAATAATTTTTCGTGCCCTTGTCCACCGGCACGATCGACGGTGTGGAAGTAGGCACCAAGTGCTTTGGCAACTCCTTCCCAGTGGGTAAAGAAGGAACTGAAGAAAACCAAGGCTACGATGATCCACCCCCGTAGAGCCCAAGCTGCTGCGGAAGGTTGTCCAAGCAGACGTAAATCCAGTCGACCTGCCTTTCGCCATGGCTCGAATAAGATCACTCCCCCACCCGCAACCATTGCGGCGAAGCTTAAAACGCAGGTCTCCTTCGTTGCATGCATCAATCCACAAGAGAGACCAAACCAGACTGCCCACGAGACTTGCTTTGAGGTTTGGTAGCGCCAGAGACTGACCAATGCACCAAGCGTAAAAAAGACAAAAAGCATCTCCTGAATATAGTAGCGACTGTAGTACGTAAAAATAGGAGAAGTCGCCATCAACAATGCAGCGACTAGCACCCCAACATGTCCCAACGCTCCGCGAGCTAAAATCGGAAGCCAAAGCAAACCTACTCCAAAGGCTAGGGGTACCAGACGAATCGTCCATTCATCGATATCTACAAGAGACTTCTCGCCCTTGAGCCAAGCCAAGGGTAGTGTCAGATAATAGAGTGTGGGACCATGGTGGTCGACAGGGTCGTACTGGTAGTCTCCTGTAGCCAGTAATTGGCCGAACTTGACCGCTTGGTTTGCCTCATCGTGATGAAGAGGCTTCTGGTCAAGAGCGGGAAACCTTAACCATAAGCCCAAGAGACAAACCAAGATAATTGCACAAGTGAATCCACGACCAGTCCCGACGGTAGCACGCGGCTTACGTCTTCGGTTACGAGGATTCTTTGTGGTTTTCATAGATAGAAAAGGGCAGCGGAGGTATACCAAACGGCCCCGGACGCGGAGGCATCACGGGGCCGTGAAAGTTGGTATTTAGAAAAACGTCGGTTATTTACCGTAAACTTCGACTTCAATGTAGTGGTTCATGGCATTCGTGCTGTTACCAGCGCTGTAAAGACGAACGTAGCGACCTTTCGTGCCCTTTGCATCAATGTACTTACCCTTGTAGGTCTCGATGTAGGCAAGGTCTTTGCCAACACCAAGCTTCGAGGAGTTATCGTGATCGCTGTTGAACACGGTCTTCACTCCGTCAACAAAATCGGGATCATCGGAGATTTGAATGATTACATCATGGTAGGCGCGAGCTTGGCTGTGAAAATGCCAGATACAGACACCGTGGATTTCAGAAGCCTTCTCGAGGTCAATCTGTACCCACTGAGTTTTTGGAGCTAATTCTACAAAGTAGCCCTCTTCTCCATCTTTATCGCCGTCAGTAACAAACTCCAAATCACCGATAATGGGAAAATCGTCAGAACCCGTAACCTCTTTGCCCGCAGCAATGTTTTTAGTACCAGCTGGAACTAAAATTTCAGGGCGTTTGAGACCCTTTTGCTCTAGGTGAGGGAAACCCTTGATTGGTTTGGGAGTTCCGATGAACACAGGTCGAGGCACTTCAATCTTAAGCGGGACCTTGTCGGCAGCCTGTGAAGAACCAGCAGTCAGCGAGAAGGCTAAGCCAGCGAGAGTGAGTATCTTGAATGATTTCATGTTAGGTGAACTTAGGATAGATATACGATATTTAGAAAGAATTTATACGTTGAACTCGCTTTTTTCAAAGGCGAGGGCTTTACGGGCTTCGATAGCTTCGTTGACCCGAAGAACAGTAACTGCGGTCTCAAAGCCAGTTTCGCCCGGGCAGTTCAAGTGAGCCTTGGCTTTTGATTTATCCGCGGAATGCATGCGAACAGCTTCAAAGAAGTTCTCTAGGTGAGGTTGGTGGATCTTCTTCTTGAGATCGACTGGTAATTGGTACTCTGCCAGGGGAGGAGACTCGCGCACATCGACCTTGACCTCTTCGCTGGCTTTGTACGCAGCAGCGTTTTGCTTGAGAATTTCTCGCTCAATCCAGCCATCCCACTCAGGGGCATGAGCTTCACGGTAGATCTTGGTTAGACGTGGAATTTCCGAGATTTTCATACAACCTTCGTCGCCCATGAAGTACTCAAAGAAACCACCACCAGCGCTGGTTGTGGTAAGCACCTGATAAGAGGCTCGTGCCACACCATTTGGGGTGTCGTATTCGTAGATACACATGACATTGTCATGCCACTCGTAGGAGTCGTAGTAATCGACTCCACCGCTTGCCTGAACAGAAGTAGGCTTGGCATCTAGGAACCAATTAAATATGTCAATTTGGTGAGCCCCAAGGTCGCTAACAGGCCCACCACCGAGCTTCTTGAACCAACGCCAGTTAAGAAACTGGTGCATGCTTTCATAGCCGTTTTTCTTGAGGATAGCTTCATCGAGATTGTAGCGATCCCTGATAGTACGGGCTTTGCTTACCGCACGATTCCATTGGCCGTTTGCATGAGTGATACGGCCAAATATACCAGCTCCGCCTTTATCTTGTTTGTTAACAAGTTTCTCTTTAGCATGCAAATAACGAGGGTTACTGCGGCGTTGATGCCCAATCTGAAGAAGATTTCCACTATCTTGGGAAGCTTTGACCATGGAACGGGCTCCCTCTACTGTGTTGGACATAAGTTTCTCACAATAAACGTGCTTGCCGGCTGAAAGGGCATCAACAGTCATTGGGGAGTGTAGAAAATCTGGGGATGCAATCAAAACAGCATCAAGTCCTTTCTCCTTTTCCAACATCTCACGGTAGTCTGTGTAGGCATGCTCACGAACATCATGCCCGTAGCGAAGTAAAGTGCCTATACCTTTTTTTTGAGCGTAAGGCCAAATATCGCAGATAGCACGAAACTTTACGTTGGGTATGTCGATAGAAGCTTCGACTTGAACCTGACCTTGTTGGCCAAAGGAGATGAGACCGACATTGATCTCATCCGATGAGCTCTGGGCTTTGATAATAGAAGGTGCGGCGAGTGCTAAACCGCCAGCTGTAGCTGAACTCGCAATGAAGTCTCGCCGGTTTAGGGAGGGGCTTTTTTCTGAGGATGAGGTCTCGGGTTTATTTTGGCTCATTCTTGGTTATCTATGATTTGTTAACGTTGTAATAGTAAATTGAACTGAGGATTCTCGCTTAGGACTAATAAGTGGCTGAAACCTACTTCAAGAGGGCGAATTTGTCATGTTTAGAAAGCGTCAATGCATAGACGGTCATGAAAATGTGGACAAAAAGCATTGTAAGAAGGATGTTGAATTGAATTGGGTCAGTGCTGGGTCCAGAAGCGAGTATACCTGCGCCAAAGGCAAGTGCTAGATAGGTTGCAGCCATAACAGCCAAGGAAAGCCTAGTCTTTATGCCTAGAAGGGTGGTCAAACCTGCAACCACCAAGACATAGCCAAGACCATAAACAAAGGGCTTTAGCGACCATTGTGGCATGATTGGAAAAGTTGCATACCAAGTTTCTTGCACTTCAAGGAACTTTTCCTGATTGGAATAGTAGTTTCGAAGGTTGTAAACGTAACTGGTGTCAATCGAATCAGGACCGAAGTTGGCTATGGATTTCTTGACTGAATCCACTATTAAGGCATGCGCATCGTAGCCGAGTGTCTTAGCAATCTGATTGGAGTCGCTGGTGTTCGCCAGCAAATCGACAAGTGCGCTGTTAAATTGGGTGCCAGATTGGATTACTTGCCGACCGAACTCTTCTCCAATGTATTGTACGAAAGCGTCAAGAGCATCAGCACCCAGAACCTCGCCAAGCTTATCTTTGGGTGTTTCTACCAAGACGTTCAAAAGTTCATCGGTGAAGTACTTCTCCCCACCATCAACCTCGAAAAACTTTTCAGTTTCAGCAAAACTCTTCCCGAAGGTTGTCTCAACCTTCGCCATGTCCAAGCCACCATTATCATTGGCAAGACGATCGGTTAAGGTCTCTTGAATGAATGGATCCAACACAAGCTTCGGATCTCCGCCAGGAAGCTTCTCAAAGTCGATCACTGGGGACTCATAGTGCTCTACGTAGGCATCAAAAAACTGCTGGCCAAAAGCATCCTTAACAGCTTCTGGGTCTAGCCCATTGTCGCCTTCAAACTTCTCGGCAAGCTCACCGTGGACAAATTCTTCAATTTTAGCAGGAAAAACCTCTGTATTCGCCTTTATCTGCTCGGGAGTCATCCCCTCAGAAATCCCCTTCATTTGTTCAGGATTCAACCTGTACTGAGGACCTCTAAATTTCTCAATGCCCGCGGTAAAGAAGCGAACACCAAGACCGATACGCAACAGCATGAAAGCCCAGACCTCACCTGGCCAAGCCAAGATAGATTGGAAAATGTTCGGTGTACTAGCCGAGTCCGGAGATGTATTGCTCATAATAGGATGATCAGAGTTAAACCACAAGAATCTTGAGCGCGAAAAACTGGATCAATTTCGTCAACTGCGCAAGTCAGATTCTTAATCAATCCTGTATAAAATTTTGGCTTAATGAGTGAAGCATAGAAATACGTTGAAGAGTGAGCCAAATTCTTAATTATTCAGGTTTGAATTAAAGATTGGAAATATGAGAGAGACAAACTATCCGAATGTTATGGCTGCTGCTGATGCGGCGCCCGAGGCTCGTGCAGCCTTTATACGAAGAACATACCTACACCTTGCAGGTGCCATCGCAGCTTTCGCTACCTTAGAGGCTTGGCTATTGGAATCCGCAATTGGCAAACAACTCATTGGTTTAATGCTCGGTGCAGGAAACATGGGGTGGCTGGTAGTGCTTGCCTGCTTTATAGGCGTTAGTTGGCTAGCAACTTCATTAGCCCAATCACGGGCAAGCGCTGGCACTCAATACATGGGACTAGGACTATTTGTGATTGCAGAGGCAGTCATCTTTCTTCCCATGATCGCCATGGCAACAGCCCTTACAGGCGACAAAAGCCTCATCATGACGGCAGGCTTGATGACTTTGCTGTTAGTAACAGGCTTGACCGCTACAGTCTTCATTACTCGGGCCGATTTCTCCTTCATGAAAAATATCCTCACCATCGGTTTTCTCCTTGCACTGGGCGCGATGGTAATAGGTGCGTTCTCAGGTTTCAGCCTAGGGTTGTGGTTCTCGGTGGCAATGGTGGGACTAGCTGCTGGCTCAGTTCTATATACCACCTCGAACATCTTGCATCATTATGGTACCGATGACCATGTAGCCGCATCTCTTTCTTTGTTTGCTAGTGTCGCGATGCTCTTCTGGTACATACTTCGGATACTGATGACTTTCACTAACCGTGACTGAGGTATACCCGGAAATTCCGAATTTACCTTAGCAACTAACTAACCGTTGGTTGCCCTTACGGTTACGGAAAATGTGAACCCGTCCCGCTCGACATCCAGTACGAAGTAAGTGGCGGTCTTATCCTCGAACAAAGATTCCAGAATCAGCTCGTAAGTCGTGTCCTTGGAATCAAAATCAGGTATTCGTCCGTCGATACTTATGATGCGGTCGCCTTTTTCCAAGACTTCATAGTAGACGGACGATCGACTCACCGATCGTAGAACACCTGGTTTGTCTCTCTCAAAACTCAAAGTGAGTACACGGGGTTCTGAAGCAGTTAGGATCTTACCAACTGGTCTAAAGTTTGAGTCACAATAGATCTGACCAACATAAGCTCTGTAGACATTTATACTTGGTCCAAGAGCAAGCTCCATGGGAAGGTCTGCTTCAGAAAAGTCTCCAATTTCCTTACCACCGCTTTTCATGATGAGGTTTGCCCTACCCTCGATAACCTCAACGCTGCTAACTTGGGCAGCCGCAATTCTACGGGTACCAATCTTGAACTCACCGCCGGAAACACGTGCATCAAAAGCATCACCGTTCTTGAGTCGTACAAGTGCAGATCCGTCTAGATTGAGATCCGTTAGCTCATCTGGCCTAACCCGAAAGATTATGCGGGATAATTTCTCTTTCCGAATAGTTTCACTCTGACCAGATTCGTTGGTAGTTACTAAGTGGTTTGCAGTAACTCCAACCCCTGAATCAGCTGGAAGATCAATGATCCCGCTGAGCCTATTGTTATTGACCCCAACAAGTAGATCATGTCCCCCTTTCCCATCACCAAACTGAACGGCAGACAACTTGTCCCTGGATACCGCGAACCGACCATATTTCGCGTGAAGAGAAAACGAAGTGTTCTGAACTATGCCACGCTTTTTTGATCCATCACGAAGGTAAATAACGTCAAATTTTGGTTCAGGTTCAGGACGGCTTTTTCGGATTCCTCGCTCTTCGCCAAGAACAATGTGAAGACATTTTTTAAAGAAAGGCTCACGCTGACGAAGCCAATCCCAGTCCATTACATACTCCTGATCAGCAGAAGAAAAGTATGCGAACGGATAAGTGACATCAACTAACTCGGGCTCTGCCTTAGGGTCGGGCTTAGCGTCTGGCTCCTTGGGCTTTGGTGGCACCTTCAGAGTAAGCTTAACGACACGTACAAAATCTCCTGACTGGCCCTGTTCCTGAAGCCACTTGATGCGATCCTCGGTCAACTGGATCTCTTTGGTGAGGTCCTCCAATGGGTAAGCGGTGTTGTATTCAAGCAATTTCCCTTCTCCCATATCCGCGTCGTTGAAATATCTCCACTGACGAAAATCCTCTTCCCCAGATACTGAAAATACTGGTAATGCAAAAACCAGAACTGAAAGTAGCCTCATCTTAAAAATAGAAGGGTTCATACGTCATCTCCCTGCTTGCGGACTAAAGTAATTAAAAAGAACTGATTTTCACCACGTTGAATGCCGATTTCAACTTTTGGTAAGGGCTCTTTTTTATCAAAAAGGTCATCGACTGCCTTATCGAAGGAGTTGTCGCGTGACTCAAAATCAGGCATCTCACGATTTATACTAACGATCTTGTCCCCCTCTTCTAAAATTCCGTAGTAGTTAGAGCTAGAGCTAGGTGATCGAACACGTCCGGGAGCGTCTCGATCAAAGCTGATAGAGACATCTCTCTCACTTGATGCCTCAATTAAAAACCCCAATGGGCGGAAGGCTGTGTCACAATACATCTTCTTGAGATGTCCGTGGTAGACGCTGAAAGCCGGACCGAGGTCGAGCGCCAAAGGTAAGTCTTCTTCAGCGAAAGCCCAGTTGTCTCGCCCACCATCCTTGTAAAAAACAGAAGCCTGTCCGTTGGCCACCTCGACTCGATCAACCTCTGAAACCTTCACGCTGCGGCCACCTACGGGAAGCTCACCTTCATAGACTTTGGCATCCAAGTAATCGCCATTGGCCAAACGTAAACTAACTGATCCTTCGGTACCGAGTCCATCAAGCTCATCCTCACGAACTTGAAATATAATTCTTGAGACCTCTTCTTTGCGAACCGATTCTTGTCCATTATTGGACTCAAAAACCAAAAAGTTGGGTTCGTTAACATTAGCTTCTCCCGGAAGGTCAAGAAAACCGCTTAGCCGATTGCTATTGACCCCAGTCAAAACAGAGCGTCCGGCTTCATCCACTTCAAACTGTACGGCTGCCAACCTGCCTTTACCGACCACAAATTCACCATAGGGAGTATGAATTGAGTAGTTGTTATTGATAACTGTACCACGTTTGCGGGAACCATTTCGAAGATATATTAAATCGTCCAGAGGGGGTGGGTCCTGTCCATCATCCAGACGCGGTCGCTCAGTTCGTATATCCCGTGGTTCTCCAAGTACAACCTTGAGGCATTTCCTAAAGAAATCCTCTCGCTGACGCAACCAGTGCCAATCGAGAATGTAATCTTTATCTGACTCTGATAATACAGCTAGCGGAACTTCGTAATCACGCTCCTCAGCGGGCTCTTTTTTACGACCTTGAGGGATTTTTACCCTGAGCTTCACTCCGGGTAAAATATCACTATCAATACCCGCTTCCTCCAACCAATCCTGATAGTATTTAGAAAATTTCTTGCGATCGAAAGCCTCACTATACTCAAGCAGTTGAGCCTCAATTGGTTTGAACTTTGAGTTCTGATTTTTCCAATCCCTAAATGGCTCCGCAGCGAAAAAGCTTAAGGGCACCAAAAGGAAATAGAGTAAAACCAGCTTTCGTTTGAAAGTTAGATTCATGGTTAAGAGAAAGATCCAATCCAAAGGTTATGGGAGCACAAAGGGATATTGACGGAAAAAGGAAAGATTCACTTTTCACAAACTCAAGACTTTTTCGGTTAATCTACAGTTACTCTGCTAGGACTTAAGAACTTCTTGGAAAATATCTTGCCTGCGAGCAAGATTCGGTTTTCTTAGGGCCGGTTTGTTAACTCGTGGAAGCGAATTTGACACGGGTCGATAGCTCAATCGGTAGAGCAGGAGCCTTTTAAGCTCTTGGTTCTGGGTTCGAGTCCCAGTCGGCCCACCATTATCCTAGGCATGGATAATGGCATTTTTTTACAGACCATTGGTATGCACCAATGGGGCTAGACTAAAAGAAAGTGAGTTAGGCGGTTGCCTTATCAAGAAAGTCGTTCAGCTGAAGTATGTTAGTCCAGACAGGAGACTGACCCATCTGAAGTTTAAACTGAAGTTCCTTTCGAGCGTCTTCCAGAGAATCAACAGCGGTGGATAGCTGTTTGTCCGACTGGGAGCTTTTGGTTTTTTCTATTTGCTCTAGCATGAGTTCCATAAATTGGAAGTCCGCGCAGGTTTGTGACATGGAGGATAAGTGACTAGGTTAGGGAAGAAGAGTTTTTCCGATTTAAGCGCAGGACGCTCAAAACAGGTTAGATACTTTACAAAACTTCACTTGTGGCAACGGTTAGATATTCACAATTCTTCACAGGTGGTCGAAATACGGTATAGTTTTTCCGTGTCAAATAAGACGAAATGGTCCACATTGTCTCGAGGATTGAAAATGGAAGAAGAGGAAGATATTGAATTCTCACAACTCTTGGATGAAGTCACAGACTCAGGCTTAAGTAATTCAGAGAATTTGGATACAGATGATCAAAGTGATGAATTCAAAGATGCCCCAAATTGGGGACTTTGGCTAATATTAGGCGCAATAGTATTAATTCTAATTTTGGGAATTGCCTGCATACTGTATCTCCTAAATCCTCCATCTACCACGTAGGGTAATTGAGTGGATATTTGAACACAAAACAGAGGGTTCTGAAACCTGCCTTTCACTTGACAGGCACAAGGAAAAACGATTAAAAACTACCGCCTAAAACATGAAGAAAAGGGAAGATTGTTTATCAACCCTACCTGACTATCCCTAAAACTCCTCCATCACAAATCGCACAAAGCGAAAGATTCCCATGGGATCTAGGATTTACGCCTAAAAGATGCTTAACCTTCAAAAACTGAAGATCGACCCATTCGTGGATCAGATACGTCGGACGTACCGCATGTCCTTCGGATCGATGAACGAGGATATCGGAGAGATTCTGGCTTGGGCTAGTAATTTAGCTTTGGAGAACCTGGCAAACTCGGACGCCTTATATCACAACATTGATCACACCATAATGGTGACCCTGGTTGGTCAAGAAATCCTCAAGGGACGACAACTTAACCGCGGTGGAGTGACACCTAGAGACTGGCTTCATTTCGTAGTAGCGCTCCTTTGTCATGATATCGGATACGTCAAAGGGGTATGCCAAAAGGATTCCTGGGGTAAGTATGACAACGGTTTTGGAAAACTGGTTGATGTTGATGAAAATGGCACCAGTGCCCTACTCACTCCATACCACATCGACCGAGGTAAACTCTTCATCATGGAACGATTTGGAAAGAATCCAATGCTCGATGCGAAGACTGTCTGTAGCTACATCGAGATGACTCGATTCCCTATACCACAAGACAAAGCACATCAAGACAGCGAAGGATTGGGTGGATTGCTAAGAGCTTCTGATTTTATAGGTCAACTTGGAGACCCAAATTATTTCCTAAAGCTTTCAAATCTGTACTTCGAATTTGAAGAGCTTGGCGTAAACGCGCAGTTTGGGTACAAGAATCCGGGGCAAGTAAGGGCAAGTTTTGCCAAGTTCTTTTGGGACGTGGTGCACCCCTACATTCAGCCTGCACTCAGATATTTAGAGGTGACCCAGGAAGGCAAAGAATGGATCACAAATCTTCACTCCCATGTGTTTGCTTCTGAACAATTCAAGAAGAAGTCTGAGGAGATGGTTAAGAATACAAAAGTGGTTAACTCTAAGAAAAAGTCGGTGGCCCCGCGCAAACGGACGACTAAGCAAGTACCTGTAAAAAGGTAGGAGTTACGACCGCTGGATTAATGGAACTGCAAATCCTATGGATGCTTAGGATTCGCAACTGAAAATTTGAACGACACCTTTGCGGGCTTTGTCATCAGCAAGTAGCCGAATTCGCACATTGCCGATAGGATTTTTATAGAATTTGCTGCAAAAGATTTAGAGCAAAATGGAAGCATACGATTTTGAAACTCCTTTGGATCGAACAGGGAGGGAAACCCTAAAGTGGGGAAAGTACGAAGGCCGAGATATCTTGCCTCTTTGGGTCGCAGACATGGACTTTCGCTGCCCAACGCCGGTGATCGAAGCACTGCATGCTGAGGTGGAGTATGGATTATTCGGCTATTCATTGCCTCCTAAGGAACTTTTCGATGTAATCTGTGAAAGACTGATTCGTCAGTATGATTGGGAGATAAAGCCGAGTTGGATTGTCTGGTTACCAGGAATGGTGCCCGGCTTGAATATCGCTTGTCGCTGTGTAGGAGAGCCCGGTGACGACATCCTTACCACAACCCCGATCTATCCGCCCTTTCTAACTGCACCAGGTTATGCTGACCGCAGCGCACTTCGACATGAAATGCAGTTTGACGAAGCGGAAAACCGCTGGGCAATGGATTTCGATGCGATGCAGGAATTAATCACTCCGAGCACGCGCCTGTTCAACTTTTGCAATCCTCATAACCCTCTAGGTCGTGTCTTTACGAGAAAAGAGCTTGAGAGGACAGCTGAGTTCTGCCTCCAAAACGATCTCATGCTCTGCTCCGACGAAATTCATTGCGAACTTCTGCTCAAACCGAGCCTAAAGCACATCCCAATTGCCTCAATATCAGAGGAAATAGCAGACCGCACCATAACTCTGATGGCACCAAGCAAGACGTTCAACTTGCCCGGTTTCGGTTGTTCATTTGCAATCATCTCCAATCCTGAGCTTCGAGCCGCCTTCAAAAAGGTACGAGCGGGTATTGTTCCAGATCCTGCTGCAATCGGCTACACTGCAGCCCTAGCTGCCTACCGAGACTCTGCAGACTGGCATCAACAACTGTTGGAACACCTGAGGCTTAATAGTGAGCTAGCATATCAACGAATCTCCCAAATGCCAGGATTGTGGACTCATCCAGTGGAAGCAACCTACCTGCTCTGGATTGATGCGACAGAGCTGAAAGTAGAGAACCCTCACCGTTTCTTTGAAGAGAACGGTGTCGGACTCTCGGACGGATGTGACTTTGGGAAACCTGGATTTGTTCGACTCAATTTTGGCTGTACGCGCGCTCTACTTGAGCAAGCACTGGATCGGATGGAACAGGCTATTGGGAGTTTGTAAGCACCCGAGGACATCCTTATAAGGCTGACTCTCTTTATTATAAATTGTCACCTAGGAAAGGTTTACAGGATCTACATCGATAAAGTCTCGCACATCCTTCTCCATCGGAAACTCTTTCCGAAGCTGAAACAGACGCGCAGCCACGGAATGTCCTCGTGGGTGGAAAAACCAGATATGAAATCTGTATTGATCCTTGATTTTCTCAAGCGGTGCCGGAACAGGGCCTCGGATATCTACCGAATCATCTAATTCAGGACGAACCTTCTTCACCCATTGCTCAGCGTAAAATGTAACCTTATCTGGGTTGGGTCCTTGGAATACTTGGCGAACCAAAGAGCGAAAGGGTGGATACCCAAGTTCGGAACGTTGGTAGAGCTCATCCTCTAGGAAACCCTCAAACTCGGAGCGGCGAGCATATTGTATGGGCGCGCTGGAAGGATCAAAGGTTTGGACAACAACTTCGCCAGCCCGATCGCCTCGACCTGCCCTACCAGCTACCTGAACTAGGAGTTGGAAAGTACGCTCACCCGCACGAAAATCCTGAATATGCAGGGACAAGTCTGCCTCCAGCACACCAACAAGAGTGACGTTTGGGAAGTCGAGCCCCTTAGCGATCATCTGAGTCCCCACAAGCACGTCTATGCGGCCACGCCTGAAGTCCCCCAGGATCTTGCGGTACAGATTTTTGCGCCCCATAACATCGGCGTCCATCCGTACGATACGAGCTCGAGGAAGCAGTTTCAATAGAGATTCTTCAACGCGCTGCGTTCCAAGACCCCGCCAGCGTATCTTTACAGAATTGCACTTTGGGCAGTTCGTTGGAGCTGCTTTTTCTATTCCACAAAGATGACACTTTAGACGCTCGTCGGTTCGATGGTAGGTCAAAGTAACGCTGCAATGGTCACAGTAAGCGATGTAACCGCAGTCCGGACAAAGCAAACTCTTGGAGTAGCCTCGCCGGTTGATGAAGAGAATGGACTGTTCCTTCAACTCAAATCGAGTTAGTAGCTTTTCACGAAGCTCGGCGGAAAAAGCAACCATCCGGTTTTCTTTAAGGATTTCACGCCGCATATCCACAACGTGCACCAGTGGCAGTTCCCTATCGTCGACACGGCGAGTCAAACGATCAATGCGGTACTTACCCTGGTTCGCATTGTTCACCGACTCCACAGAGGGGGTAGCGGAACCGAGCACACAGAGACACTTTGATAACATGGCCCGATAGACCGCAACATCCCGACCATGATAACGCGGAGTTTCCTCCTGCTTGAAAGCGGGCTCATGTTCCTCGTCTACGATAACAAGCTGCAGATTTTTAACTGGAGCATAGACAGCAGATCTAGCACCCACAACAACCCGGGCACGCCCATCAGCAACCATCTGCCACGCGTCAAGGCGCTCTCCATCCGAAAGATGGCTGTGCCATACAGCGGTGTCCACACCCAAGCGATCAAACCTTGCGCGTATCCGATCAACAGTCTGGGGAGCCAAAGAAACCTCTGGGACTAAAAATAGGACGCCGCCGTCTCCCTCGAGAACAGCCTCCATAAGCCTTAGATAGACCTCAGTTTTACCAGACCCAGTTACCCCATGCAATAGATGCACCTTAAAGCCGCCTTCATCACGACTCGCCAACATGGAGTCGACTGCGACTGATTGCTC